>CALCOR010000257.1 GCA_937897085.1 uncultured euryarchaeote
ACTTGAATTCACCCTCGACAGGCGTGATCAGCTCACCTCTACGAAGGCTTGGGAGATTCGCAGAGGATGGGACGGCCCGTACGGTCCGGCAATCGCTGCGGACGCCTCTGAAGACCTGGCATTCTCGGATGATTGGCTAACATTCCCAGGACAACTCGACCTGCTCGACGACCATGTCGGTTGGGTGCAACTGGTGCCTTCAAGTTCCGAATCGATCTACCACGCTGGCGGAAAGCTGATCCTGTTCAACCTGCAACTAGCCCAACTCACATCGTCGACGGTGGTGGTCATATGAGAGCAGGCGATGTCGAGCAAGCGTCACTGCGCAGGGACGAGGCGGCGGCGGCCACCGAACTGGGATACGTGTTCACGTTCCTTCTGGGACTGCTGTTCCTCTCGATGTTCAGCGTCTGGACCTGGGATCTCGAATCCTCGCGGCAGAAGTCATGGACGGCGGAAGCGATGGACCAGAACCTCGACGCAGTGGCTGCTGCGGTGGAGCGTGCTGATTCGGCAAGTCACCTCGGGGAGAACGTCACCTACGCGGAACCAGTGCCTCTGCTGCTCTCTCAGGCGACCCGGCTGGAACTCAGGATGCTCCTCGATGACGAGGGGCTGCTGCTGCAAGATGGCAGTCGAGAGTTCACCTCGCGCAGACCGATCAGCGCAGGGGCTTCGACCAATCACTCTGGAGAGGTGTCCTTGAACGGAATCGACACCGTCTGGGTGGTGCTCGACGGTGGAGAAGTACGACTACAGGTTTCCCAACCAGGCATCTAGGCTAGCGTCTGTGAAGCGCCGTTCGAACTTCCTCATTCTCCCATGAGCGCTCGGTGCACCTTCGCTTGCACATCGCGCATGCGGTCCTGGGCACCGAGTTCCTGGAAGACTGTGAGTGAACGCTGCAGGTATTCCATGCGATGTTCCCGGTCCTGTGCAGCTTCTCCGAGACGGGCGAGCAACTCGCCGATGAGTACTCTGTAGTCGTTTGATTCAGCGAGGGCGAGCGCTTCTCGATACTGATCAAGAGCCTCGTCCTGTCTGCCAGCATCGACGAGCACCTCGCCGAGTAGCAACTTGATCTCGACGGCTGAGTGCTGGTCAGCCTCCTCGCTCATCTGCTCGAGTGCCTCAGAGTAGTGAAGCAGAGCCAGTTCCGCATCACCGCTGCGAGCGTAGAAGCGGCCGAGTACTGCCCTTGCGCGCGCATGTAGTGACATGTTCCCTGTTGCGAGTGTCTCGTCGTGAGCCACCATCGCGTGATCTCGGGCGCGATCGAGTTCGTCCATCTCAAGCAGTGATGCTGCCAACTTGATGCGCGCGTCGGCGAACGAAGGGTCGTTTTCAGATTCCAACAGAACTTCGACGTTCTCGCATGTCTCCAGAGCACGCTTCAGATCATTCTGACGCCTGTAGATGTAGCCCATGTTGTTGTACGTCCGCGCCGCGCCGAGTGCATCACCCAGTTCGATGAACTGTACCAGAGCGTCGTGATGCATTTCTAGCGCTGTGTCTATGTCACCGCGCATCATGTTAATGTCCGCTTGGCTGGAGAAGATGCGTGCGGTCGTCAACTTACCGTCGTCGCTATTGTCGAGCAACTCCAGTGCCTCGGCGTAGAGTGCGCCCGCCTCTTCCCATCTACCTTGGATCGAGAGAATGTCACCGCGCAGTTCCAGTACCACAGCCCACGCTGAATCCTCAACATCGCTCTTCGCGACGACGTCGAGGATTCCCAGAAGTTCCATGTGACCCGATGCCACCAGAGCGCGACCAGTAGTAGCGATCTCGGCACCCAACTCCTCACTGTCTCCAGTGTAGCGCAGATGATAGAGGAATTCGATGTTCTGCGCCGGCTCCCGTCGGTGGTTGCGGTACCATTCGACAGCCGCCGCGTGTAGGTCTCGACGTGTCTGATCGTCATGAGAACGAGATAGGAACTCGCGGACCAGATCGTGTACGTCGTAGTTCTCCGTGTCCACTTGCCGTGCCAGCCCCTTGTCGACCAGATCATCGAGCAGGTCAGTCTCCAATTCCTGCATTGTCAATGCCTCCAACGGCATCGGTTCGCGGAACACAGCCAGCGCTCCGAGCAGCCGCTTCTCACCTCCGGAGAGCTTACTGAATATCTCCTTCTCGACATACTTCTCAAGCGTCTCGTGAAAGGTGGCGCCAATCGACCCGCGGTTGATCAGTTCCAACACCAGAGGGTGGCCGCGTGACAGCCCGTAGATGTGCATGTAGGTGACTTCGTCCATGTCAGGCAGTGCGGTCAGCAGTTCCCGCGAGGATTCTCGGTCCAGCCCTTCCAAGTGTACGACCAGCGTCATGATATTTCCATCCGCGTCGGCCAGAGGCATCACCGGACGGAACGATCGTGAGAACAGCACGATTCCGACATCATCCATCTCATCCATCCGCTGCGAGAGGCCGCGGATCACCGAGAACAGCACCTCGTCGCCCAACTTGTGCAGGTCGTCGATGACAATCAGCGCCGAGGTGTTGGCGAGTCCCCCGACAATCAGGTTGACCGACATCGGCGCCGAGGGGACCGGCGTCGTGGACAGATAGTCAGACAAGCCGTCATCCCCAATGGCTGACAGCCAATCCGAGGCCACCTCAAGGAACGCACGCGCCCCCTCCCAGTCCTGCACTCGGTGGTAGAGCAAGTTTCTCTTGTGGGTGAACATCTCGACCAGTTTGGCGGCCAATGCGGTCTTGCCGATGCCCGCTATTCCCGGCACAAGAATAGTAGTGGAGCGAGCATCGAGCAGGTCAACCATGGTCTTCAACTCGGCTTCACGTCCCACGAAATGGCGCATCCTCGGAAGGTCTCCGAGCACGGTCACCAACTGTTTCTCGACGTGCTTCGACAAATCCCGCTCGATCAGGTCAGGAGTCAGATTGCGCATGTCCAGCACGCCGTTGTCATCGAGGTAGCGGAGCACGTCGGTGGGCCGAATCGTGAACGGAGACTGTTCTACGGAGCCGGCGAGGGTCGTGGATTCAGTCGAGCCGTCTTGGACGATGAGCCGCACAGGGTGTTCAGCCAGCCGCTCCCAAGTTTCCTCAGCCAGTTTCATTCCGGATTCAGTCAGGAAGTAGGCCTTCCGTTTGCGGGTCACTCCGGACACGTGTGCCTGCCTCTCGATGAGCAGATTCTGGTCCTTCAGTCCGGCGATGGCGCGCGGGACGTTGCTGCGGGCGATGGCGACAGCGTTGGCGATGCCCATCTGGGACAGAGAGAACGGTACCTCGACCTTGTCTGAGTAATCTGCGTAGTCCCACAGGTGGAGCAGTATGCGCTCCTGCACTCCCGGCTTCACCTGCACCATTTCATTCGCCTCGTTCAGGGTTTGTCACCGGTTGGCAATGAAAGTGCGCACGGCACGTTCACTGCTGTGGAGGGCCACCTGACTGGTCTGGAATCCACTGGTTACTGGCTGCATCCCACTGCCATCCGGGATAGGTCGGTTGCGCTGCAGGCTGTGCTGCAGGTTGTGCTGCAGGTTGTGCCGCTGATTGTGCCGCTGGTTGGGCTGCAGCCGGTTCCTCCTGCGCCTGCTTGCCCCACGCGTAGACATCCTCCTCCTCTTGGGACTCCTCTGACATCAGCAGCGACTCGTCGTCCTCCTCTTCGAACTCAACGAAGAAGAACACGAACACACCGCCGAGCAGAGCGATGACGACCACCGAGAGCACCGCCCAGAGGATCCATCCGAATCTGCTCCCATCATCCGCGTCACCTATCTGGATGCTGTAGCTCGATTCGGTCATACGCTCGTTGTCATAGTCGAACACCACGATGTTGCTGCCACTCTCCAACTTGGATGCAGGCACGTCGATGGTCCAACTGCCGTTTTCGGAGATTTGCGCACTGCCTAGACGCATTGAGCTCGACCCAGAGCGCGCGACCACCTCTACGCCGGGTCTGCCGGTGCCGACGAACGTGACTGTACCGTCGACGTCGATGTTTCCGCTGCCAACTCGCTGGACGCTGAAACTCACCGCGTTGACCATGAAATCGACTTCGAGCGAGTACGCCTTGCTGTTGTGTGGGTCCTTGGCGACGAACTTCATCCCTGAGCAGGACCATTCGGCCATATCGGGTGAGTAGAAAGACATCGCAACCGGGTTGTAGGTCGCTTTGCCGTTGACATCAATCTGAATCTGCTCGGAGCACTGGTCGTCATCGTACGTGTCTGGATCATCCCACACCTCGATGTTCAGATCCTCGCCCTCAGGATCGTAGAACCATCCCGCGAGTTCGATACTGGCTCCGACA
>CALCOR010000258.1 GCA_937897085.1 uncultured euryarchaeote
CATTGATCTACACGAAATGGACGCAGAGGGTGCGCGCAAGATGCTCGATATCATCATCCATAATCGCGAACGCATCGGCAGATTGCGCATCGTCACGGGACGGGGCAAGCATTCTGCTCACAGCCGCCCAGTGCTGCGTCCGCTGGTGCAGGGGCGGCTGAATCAGGTAGCGCACCAACTCGATTGGCAGTTGATTCCTAAGGCCGGTTCCATCACCTTGAGGCCGATGGGAGAGCGCCCCTCCTTACGACTGTGGATGCTGCGTTTTCTGGTGTTCATCGGACCGATCACCATCGCACTGGCGCTCGCCTTCCAAGACCTCGCCGGCAGCGGCGCGCGTGAGCAAGGGATGGCGTTCGGTGCTGCAGCCGGGGTCATACTCACAGGGCTGCTCGCATCATACCGGAAACGCTCCGTCTACTGAATGCAGAATGCCCCGTGCGGGATTCGAACCCGCGTGACCGGCTCGAAAGGCCGGGATGATGGACCGGGCTACACCAACGGGGCTTCAGCACGCTGAGCGGGCGGCGGAATGTGCATAACCAAATCGGTCGGGCGATGAACAGCCATCCTGACTGAGACAGTCCTCACTCCTCTTCATCTGGCATCTCATCGAGGCCTTCCCACCAACGCCATGCGGGCCAGGCGAGCAATGCGGCGGCTAGACTGACCACCATGAATCCCGGTCCTTGCAGGAACTTGAGCAGCAGGTCTCCGTAGAGACCCACGAGCAGCACCTCCGCGCCGAACCTGATGCTTCGACCCACCAGACCGGCGGCGATGAACTGACGACGGTCCATGCCCCCCATCCCAGCACACCACCCGAGCACCTTGTAGGGAATCGGGGAGAGAGCGGCGATGAACACCCCGAAGGCGCCGTAGCGGGTGACCAGCGTATCGAACCTGCGCACGGTCGAGGGTTTTGCGAACCTGTCGAGCAACGGCTTCCCCCACCGTTCGCCCATCCACCAGGCGACGAGTGAACCGAGAACACTCGACAGGGTGACGACGAGGAAAATGAGCGTCAGTCGAGCCGGGTCGTTGGCTGAGGCAGCCATCGGGAGAACGAGCAGGTCGGGTGGGATCGGTTGGATGAACGCCTCCGTGAATGTGAGCAGACCGAGCCCGATCAGTCCGTTGTCAGCGAACCACGCCAGAGCCGGGTCAGTCCAGACGTTCCAGAAACCCATGTCGACAGCCCGCTGGCTGCTGTGCATGAAGGTTCGGCTCCTGCGAATGTTGGCATGAGCGAACCGGCACGGCTATGGCAACGGTCAGCAGCCACGCGGACATGACCGATGAAGAGCCTGTGCCACGAGTGCTTGACACTTCCGCGCTGCTTCATTGGCCGGTCGATGAACTGGCTCTGGGTTCGGTGGTGCCAGCACAGTTGCGCGAGGTGGAGCGCTTCTCGCAGGAGCGAGCGCTGCTGCTCGAAGGCACTACTCTGGTGTGGCGTGAGCCATCGGAGGCGGCGGTCGCTCGCGCCCGTGACATAGCGCGGACCACGGGAGACCTGGCAGGACTCTCACCGACAGATGTCAGCCTGCTCGCGCTGGCGCTCGAGATGGGCGCTGAACTTGTTACCGATGACTACCGCTTGATGAACTGCGCCGAGAGCGCCGGAATCCCGTATCGCGCTGTTCTGACAGAAGGGATCAGCGAGCGCTGGCAGTGGCGACTCCTGTGCCGTGCCTGCGGTCATCAGGCCGCTGCCGCCGAACAGGAGAGCGAGAGCCGCCAAGAGACCACGGAATGTCCTGAGTGCGGTAACGAGATGCGGCTGAGCAGCCGCTGACTCACTCTTCTTCGACGGCGACGAGAGCTTCGTCCACGGTCATCCCTTCGACATCTGCTCCCGCCGAGATCGCGGTTGTCTCGGTCTGGCCGCCGCGGTCGAGATCGGCCTCGGTCTCGCCCCTCCGACTGTCGGACATACCTTCGTTGAACTCACCCTTAGCCTGCCCCAGAGCGCGGGCGATCTTGGGCAGTCGTTCCACTCCGAAGAAGAGCACGAATATCCCGAGGATGAGCAGCAGTTCGCTGACGCCTGGTGTTCCCATGTCAGTTCACTTCACCCCGTCGTGTCGGACTCACCCATTCAAGGATTCGCCCCGCGCCGCTTCGATTCGGAACATACTGCCGCCTCCAGCATCAATCCAACCACAATTGAGAACCGACCAATCTCATCCACCGGAGACTGGCGGAAGGAATGCCACCTCTGCCCCGTCGATGAGTTCAGTATCCGGTGGGCAGAATGTGCCATCCTGAGCCACCTTGACTCCTTGTTCCAGTGCCTGTGCCAGTTCCAGGTGAGCGGCGAGGTCGGCGATAGTCGCTCCGAGCGTCATCGGGAGCTCGAGTTCGCGGACCCCGAATTCATCCACCAACGGGCCGAACAGGCGAACGGTCACTTTGACCACCTTCCTGATGTCTTCCTCGCTCATTGGTTGAGGGGGCGTGAACGGGGGTATAATACATGGCTCTCTATCGCGCGCGCATGAGTTCCGTAATGGAAGCGATAGACCTCTGGAAAGTCTACGAAACCGGGTCGAACAAAGTTCAGGCATTACGGGGTGTCAACCTGTCGATCAACAAGGGAGAGATGGTCGCCATCATGGGTCCATCTGGGTGCGGGAAGACGACCTTGTTGAACTGCGTATCAAGTCTGGATGAGTTCACTGCCGGAGAGGTGCTCGTCGATGGCAGAAAGATGTCTGAGATGTCTGACAAGGAGCGAACAAGGATGAGAGCAGAGCGCCTCGGATTCGTCTTCCAGTCATTCAATCTGTTACCAGTTCTGTCGGCCGTGGAAAACGTCGAGTTGCCGCTGCTGATGAACGATGTCTCCCCCAGGGAAGCAAGGGAGAGGGCGCTATCGGCACTGGAGTCTGTCGGATTGCGCGACTGGGCCGGTCATCTTCCGTCTGAACTCTCAGGGGGAGAGCAGCAGAGAGTGACCATCGCCCGAGCCTTCGTGCACGAGCCGGCGCTCATTCTGGCTGACGAACCCACCGGTAACTTGGACACATCCACCTCCGCGACCGTCATCGATCTGCTGATTGACCTCAATCGCTCACGCGGCATAACGTTCCTTCTGGTGACGCATGAGGAGGAGATTGCTCGTGAGTGTACTCGACTCGTCAGCATTCGAGATGGATTGATCGTCTCCGATGAACAGCTCGTCGAATCAACTGATTCCGAGGAATGAACAGGGTGCGCAGATGCCAGTCAATGCGAAGTTTCTCTCCGCTGCCCGCAAGGTAGCGGTCTGGGCAGTTTCGTTGTCGTCGATAGCGCTGGTGTACTATCTCGTTCTCCGCGCCATCGAGGATTCACCAGACGGCATCACCAACGGTTGGCGAGCTACAGCCCTGTGCCTCGGGCTCGTAGCCGCCATTGTCGTCCACTCGACTCTTCGCTTGCTGCTTGAACCGCGCCAGAGAATCATCGGCACCATGGCGCTGCGTAACCTGCGTCGCAGGAAGCGCAACACAGCGCTGATCGTCGTCGGCCTGCTGGTCGGTTCAGCGATCATCTCCAGCAGTCTGGTGGTCGGCGACAGTCTGGATGCGACCTTGAATGCAGAGTTCACCGAGGCATTGGATGAGACCGACATCGTGATTCAAGGAACCGACATCAACGGATTACCAGTCTGGTGGAACCAGAGCAGTGCGCTGGACTTCGTCAATGACATGGAATTGGATTCCGACATCGACGCCGTGTCCATCGGCATCAAGATGAGCGTCTCCATCAAGGTACCCGACCGTAGGACGGTCGAGCCGAACGCGAACTGGCTCGCCATGGATGGGGAACTGCAACAGACCGGAACCTGGAATCCTCTGGGTGGCTCAGGTGGAGTCCACTACTCGGACATCGAGACCGGGAATGTCGTGATCAACGAACACGCCGCGGAGCAGTTGGAATTGCGGATTGGTGACAGGCTCGAGGTCTCTTGGACCGACATCAACGCGGGCGTCATCAGCCGTCCGATGGCTAACTTCACTGTACAGTCGATCGTGCCTACCACAGCTACTGGATTTGTTCAGGGCGGCGATACTGCGATCTTCACCGAACTCGCTGTGGCGCAGGAGTTGATGCACCGCACCGAGGAGATCAATCGCATTGCAATGTCGGCAACCGGCGGATTACTGGATTCCTATGCTGCTGAGCAGAGGGTTCTGCCCCACGTCAACTCGTCGTTAGACGCCGCGCTGCTCGGAATCGATGCGGGACTTGATGTCGCGACCATTCCCGATGAGTTCTCTCTGGCCGTCCAGAGCACCGCGGGCGATGGTCTGCTGAGCGGCGCCGAGGTGGAGAGCCTGAGAGAGAATCTCACGTTCATTGCTTCTGATACCCCTGTGGTCGAGATGCTGATGGCACCCCTGGCTGGATTAAGCCACGAAGGAGTGAATCTGACCGGGCTGCTCACTGCAGAGGTAAATGGCTTCGTCGTCGATGATGTGGCCGATTGGTACGCGACCCCTGCCGGCCTGTCGGTGCAGAAGCGTGAAACGAGCCAATGGTTACAATGGATTCCTCCCGATGAGATGGACAACGCGATCACCGGAATGGTATCGGTCGGTGACGGCGCTGTACTCTCACTCCATTCGAGTGGCGTGCGCCTCTCGGCTCTGGACGAGGACGTACCCTCGCGGAACATCGACCTGCCCGACTCTGATGGAGAGATGGCTGCTCTGGCGGTCACCAGTTCGTCAGGGGCGCCATACGGAATCGCGCTGCAGGTGTCGGATGACTCGGCGCTGCTGCTGCACGGAACGGGATTCGCCGAGGAGGGTAACATCTCGTGGAATGGGACCAGTCTGGATGTCTCTTCGCTACCGCAGATCGAGAGCGGTGAGTTGGCGGTCGAAGGTGACCAGCTTCTGGTCCGCCTGCAGGCCTCCCTGTCCAGCCATACGTGCGCCATTCCTCTGACCGTTCTCTCCGGGCAGTCAACGAGCTGCGCGTGGCAGCAGGACCCTCCGGCGATGCGCCATCTCGTGCAGGTCGGCGACGCTGCTTGGGATCAGAGTGGCCAGGACCTTGTTCGAACCCTTTCTCGTCTGTCCAGCCTCAGTGCTTCAGCGCACGACATGGGCCTCCCTGCAGGTGATATTCTGTCGGTTGGAGGCGACGGTGTCTGGGTCGATGGCCCGGGTCTCTACATCTTCAACGGGACACACTTCGTGAACGCAACGCTCCAGCCTCCTGCAGCCGCAGATGGAAATGCTGTCTGGTCGGACGACTCCCGCACCCTCGCGAGCGGTCCCGACGGCGCCTTCATCGTCGATGAGAACGGTATCAGCGGCAGGCTTCCATACCAGCATTCAGTGGACGGAGTGAGCAAGATCCCGATGGTCGCTCTGGCCATCACCGGCGGCGGAACAGGGCTGCCCGAGCCATCGCAGGGGGAAGTGATGCTGACTGCATGGTCCGCAACCGGAGTCGCCATCACGCCTCCAGCCAACCTGTCGCTGCTCGGACTGCTCCCCGCTGCTCGGGGATACGATGAGCCATTGCAACTCAACTACTCCAGCGCCGTCCCCTCTCTGCCCGCGCCCCCCGGACAACCAGGGTTGGACGACCTCTCGGTGGGCATCATCAACATCTCAGACGCCGAGGCTCTCCTGTTGATGGAAGAGCCGGTCCGCAGCAGCGTGATGATTGCCGGCCCGTCACTCGCCCTTCCGGGAGCATTCGATTCCGTAGTCGAGAACGTCACCGCCTGGACTGACGAGATGACCACCGCGGCATCGATGGGATTCAAGGTCATCCCGATCAAGAGTGATGTGCGTAGGGCGACCGAGGATGCCGGCGCAAATTTCTCTGCACTGTTCCTAGTCTTCGGTTCGTTCGTCATCTTCGCCGGCATCCTGCTGGTGATGAACCTGTTTGTGATGCTCGCCGACGAGCGCAAGTCGGAGATGGGCATGACCCGCGCACTCGGAATGCAGCGGGGCGACTTGCGCACGATGTTCGTGCTTGAAGGCTCGGTGATCGGACTGATGTCCAGCTCTATCGGAGCAGTGCTCGGAATAGGTGTGGCGCGCGTGCTGATGGCCGGCCTCGACAAGGCACTGTCTGACACCTTCGGCGGCTCGATCATGTTCGCATGGGAGTGGCACAGTCTGCTCACCGGATTCTCCATCGGTTTCCTCGTCACCTGGGCTACCCTGCTCGCCACTTCTTTCTACATCTCGAGGATGAACGTGGTAGCCGCCATGCGCGACATACCCGTCCGCCTCAAGGATTCCTTGCCATGGTGGACCATTATCGTCAGCCTGCTGCTGATCTGCGCTGCTGCGGGTTGCGTTGCGCTGGCATTCACGATCGGTGATCCTGTAGAGGGTTCCCGCCTTGCTTGGTGGCTGACCGCCGGTTTCCTCTTCCTGCTCGGACTCGTACCGCCTCTTTTCATGGTCCTGAACCTGGCGCTTCCCCATTCGGTATCTTTCGGTTCGGTACGGATGAGTCGCAAGGTCATCGTACCTCGGCTGGTGATGACCACTCTTGGTCTGGCGATGTTCGGTTGGGGCGTCTGGGCCGACCCATGGCGGGCCGACATGGAGCCGGGAGGTACCTCACTCATCGTTCTCGGCCTGTTCCTCGTGGGAGCGGGAGTGCTGCTACTCACCAGCCTCGCCCCGATGATAGCGCGCGCCCTCGCCCGCGCGGGATCCTCGCTCTCAGGCCGCCTCGCATCCGTGTTACCGACCGCTCTGGCATATCCTCTGGCCGCCCCCTTCCGCACGGCGATGACGATGGGCATGTTCAGCCTCGTCGTATTCGCAGTCGTGATCCTGTCCGGCTATTCAGCGATGTTCGGCAACCTTCTCGGTGATCTGGGGGAGAATGCCAAGGGTGAATGGGAGATCGTCGCGTTCGGCGACGTAGATCTGGGTGACGACTCCTCACAATGGGATCTGGGTGATGTGGACCCGGATACCTTCGATGCGATCGCAGTCATCGAGACCGCGGTCATCCAGACGCACAAGCTCTCCGAACATGATTTGGAGAACCATTCACAGTACACATCTTTGAGAGGATTCGATGCCAATTTCACCGCGCATGGCGCTTTACCGTTGGATTCCTGGTCTCCCGAACTCGGTTCGACCCCAGAAGAGGTGTGGCAGAGGGTGTTCGAGAACGAATCGCTCGTGGTGATCGACTACCAGCTGGCGGTCGAGGAGTGGCAGGGTGAACGCGGAATAATGTTCGAAGGAATGGACTACAACATCGGTGATGCGATCGTGGTCAAGGACCCCTTCAATCCCTACGTCAACCATACCCTGTACGTCGCTGCAGTCCTGAAGGAGGAGAGCGGCTGGTTCGCATCTGGCATCAACGTGAACAAGAATTTCTCACGCGACCATTTCGACTCCGAGCCCGCCTCGATATGGTTCTCGCTGCCCGATGGAACCTCCCTCAAAGAGGAGGAGAGAATTGCCAAGGAGTTGCAGTATGCGCTCGTTGAGGAAGGATACTTTGTCATCTCGATCGAGTCCGTCTTCCAGACCATACAGTCGTTCATCTTCGCCATGTTCGGCCTGCTGCAGGCATTCCTCGCTCTCGGCCTCGCAGTGGGTATCGCAGGGCTTGGTGTGATCACCATCCGCAACGTCTCCGAAAGGCAGCACCAGACCGGTATACTGAGGGCACTCGGGTTCCAGCGGGGGATGGTCGTCGCCGGCTATCTGATCGAGCTCACTTGGGTCAGTCTTCTCGGCATCCTCAACGGTGCTGTGGTTGGCATCGGATTCCACTGGCAACTGTATGTGAAATACCTCAAGGAGGAAGGCGCCGAGTTCGTCATGCCATGGGGAGAGATTTCGCTCATAGTATTCGGTGCTTATCTTCTCACATTGTTGGCAACCGCCTGGCCGGTGAGAAAGGCCGCCTCCATCCATCCAGCAGAGGCTCTACGGGCCGCGGAATAAGATACAAAAAATATGTACCAAAACCAATTACATTGTGCGATTATTTTCAGGGTTTTTTACAATCCCGTACGCACAGTATAAATACAAACGGAGAAGGTGCCGAAGCACCCCGTCAGCGGGAGGACTGTAAACATGAAGAGAACGATGAGTCTGATGATGGCCATGCTGATGCTGACGAGCTTGCTGGCCAGCGTGAGTGTGTTCGAACTGGAAAATGAATGGAATGAGGAAGCTGGTGGTCGTGCCGGATACGAGGTTGAACTCCTCGGCACGATGGAACCGAGACCGTCGGTAGCGGATATTTCCGGTGGTATCCGGAATGCCGTTGATGTCGGCGACGACATCAACTTCCTGTTGGTGGTGCTCAACAGCGGTACGCTCGATATCTCCGAGCTGTACGTCAGCGTTGATGTGTCGCCTACCGGCACTACGACTTCGGTCGCTGGGACCGCCGGATCGCCCGATGGGGCGGTGTGCGATGACGGTTCGATCAATTCGGCTGGAAACCCTGTTTGTGCCTCGGCCAGCTACGCGGCTGGCGACTATCTCGCGAACGGCTCATACGCCGTCCGCAACTCGCTCGGCGACCCGCTGACGTGGAGCCCGACCGTCCCTGGTGACTACACCGTCACCATCTCTCTCGACCCGGGCGATCAGGACAGCGACCTGACCAACAACGACCTCCAGTTCTCTGTGACGGTCAAGGACTGGTACGACATCGGTCTCGACCTGACCTGGGACAATGATGACCCAGATGACACGGGCGAGAACACGGGCACAGGTCCCCACGATTTCACCCTCTCAGCGATGGTCGACGGCAGTTCGGAATGGAGCCCGCGCAACGTAGACATCGAGGTCACCTTCGGCGGCAGTTTCGCGCTGCAGGACTCCATGGGAAGCGACGCCTCGACCTTCGAGGGCTTCGGATGCCCAGACCCCAACGAGTGCGTCTTCACAGCGAGGATGGCTGAGGGGAGCGCGGTGAGTGTCGAGGTCTATCACAACCTGTCCGACACATCCAACCCACCACCCACTCCCACGAACGGGACCCGCGACGTACCGATTTTCCAGGTCGCCGAGACCTTCAGCGGCACGATCAAGGGCGACGGTGCGGAATGCGCCGGTGCGTGCGTCATGTACGTGAGCGCCAGGCTCGTGAACTACCTCTCCTACGAACTGGTCGCCACCGACTACGGAGGCCCCGGCCACGAGGCGAACATCGTCAATGAGATGAAGGAGGTCAACAACACGGTCGACGACCGCAACGCCAACAACGAGGACGTCCTGACCGCTGCCTTCGGCATCTACCACGACGTGAGCGTGTCCGGCGTCACCGTTGGAGCCAGTCACTCTCCGGGCGGACGCCTCGACGCGGGCAACTCCGCGCTGTACGCCGCCATCAGTCACAGCGGCAGCGAAGATGACGTGAACTACGACTGGTCGGTCGAGTTCGACATCCGTAACCTGGGTGACAACACGGTCACGACCACTCCGCCCGTGCTCGACTGCAACATACCTTCAGACCCAGATGCGATGATGTCGCACGCGCATCTCGGAATGATGCAACCCGGTGTGCCTGAGATGACCGTCTGCCACGCGCTGATCCTCGACCCAGGCATGTTCTCCATCACCGCGCGCATCACCCTCATCGATGTGTCGCTGACGGACACAAATGGTCCGACTGGGGGGAATGACCCGGTCGACGACTGTGGAAATGGAACCAACCCTGACTGCCATGTCGACATGAACTCGGCCAACGACGACCGCACCTCTCACTACGAGGTGGTGAACAACGGACCGTTCGTCACCCTGACGATGGAGGTCGCAGATGGGCCGATCATGGAAGGGAC
>CALCOR010000259.1 GCA_937897085.1 uncultured euryarchaeote
ACGGAACTGCTCGTTGGTAGCGCGGACCTGCGCACCATCGCTGGAGGCTACGTTCGCGCCTGGTTCGAATCGATGTCTGGCTTCACAACCACCGGGGCGACGGTCATCGACTCCACCACGAGCCCGCTGTGCACCGCCGCAGTCACCGATTGCATCGCCGCCCAGCCGCGCAGTCTGTTGCTGTGGCGCAGTCTGACCCAGTGGCTCGGGGGCATGGGCATCATCATGCTCGGGATCCTGATCCTCTCGCGCTATCTAGGCGGCGGAATGAGCGTCGCCAGAGCGGAACTCACCGGCCCGTCGCTCTCCCGACTCCGCCCGCGCCTTGCGGAGACTGCCAAGATCCTCTGGACGATCTACATCGTGCTGACTTTCGCGGAGATGGTACTGCTGAGATTCGTGGGTGGGCTCAGTTGGTTCGATTCAGTGAACCATGGGTTCACCACGATGCCCAGTGGAGGCTTCAGCACCTACGATGCCGGTATCATGCATTTCCAGAGTCCTACTGTCGAGTGGATCATCATCTTCTTCATGGTCGCCACTGGCATCAACTTCACCCTCTACCACTTCCTTTGGTTGAAGGAGTGGTTCAATGTGGTCACCAACAACGAACTACAGGTCTATCTGGCTGTGTTGCTCGGGGCGTGGACGGTCATGACGGTCAATCTGATCATGGCCACTGATGTCAGGTCAGCGGACTCATTCCGGCTCGCAGCCTTCCAGGCCGTGTCGATCGGCACCTCGACAGGATACGCGACGGCCGATTTCTCCGCCTGGCCGATTCTCTCCAAGGTGATACTGCTGTTGCTGATGATAGTCGGGGCGTGCGCAGGCTCGACCAGCGGTGGGCTGAAGATACTGCGCTTGCGCATAGCGTTTCAACTGGCGAGAAGAGAGATCTACCGCATCTCATCCCCGCGCAAGGTGCACCTCGTGAGAATGGATGGGGAGGTGGTCGAGGATGACAAGTTGTGGACCATCGTCGGGATGTTGTCCTGGTGGGCAGTCATCGCCATGGCAGGGTTGCTGCTGCTTTCGTTCATTGAATACGACCTTGACCTGGAATCGCTCATCGGCATCGTCGTATCGTCTCTGGGTAACACCGGACCTACACTTGGTGCGTTCGGGCCGACTAAGACATGGTCCAGCCTGCATTGGAGCTCGATGATAATCACCTCATTGATGATGTGGCTGGGACGACTGGAACTGCTTACCGTCATCGTGCTGCTCACTCCTCGAGTCTGGAAGAAGTGAGATCAGAACAGGTCGAGGCGCTGCTGGCCGGCGGGCGGCTCGTCGTCATCAGCGGTATCTTTCTCTGGGACCTCGAACTCCTGCACATCGTCAACCGGCTTCTCCTGCGCTTCAGTGTAGGCTTCAGCAATTCGCTTGGAGGCGATGCGGTTGGTGGGGAGACCATGCAGCAGGAGGTGACTGTCAGCATCGAGGCCGAGCGCGAGATTGAGGGTGAAGTCGTTCTCATCGAGTCCATCGCCCTCGTCGTGGATCGCGGCGAGGTGGGGCCAGAGTTCCTCTCGCGCCGCCTGCTGGCTGGATCCGGAACACCCGGCGAGAGTCCCGATGAGTCCGGTTCGACGCCATGGCTCGTTGCCACGGCGGAGAAACTCAGGGAAGGAGAGCGAGATGCGCCCTTCAGGTTGAGCAAGAGACACCACGCTTGCAGACAGAGCGGCGATGTCACCTGCCCAGTACCAACTGCGGAAGGCGTTGTTCTCGTAGAGCACCGCCAGCGCTTGATCAGCGGTCGTGAGCGCTTTTGCCGCTCTCGCCCGCGATTCGCCGTCCCGGAGTACCGAGCCGTTGTTCCAAGAGACCCACGCAACCAGTTCGGGAGGTGTCTTCTCCAGTTCGCGGCCGATACGGCTCGATTCAGCA
>CALCOR010000260.1 GCA_937897085.1 uncultured euryarchaeote
ACGTGCGCACGATCATGGAGGGCGGTGGTGTCACGATGATGCTCTACGGAGAATCGGACCGTGGCCCGGAGGAGGTGGTGCACGAGGCGCTCAACCATCCATTGCTGGACATCGACATCGAGGGTGCCACAGGTGCGCTCATCCATGTGACCGGAGGGCCGTACATGACGCTCGAACAGGCGAGCCAGGTCGTCGAACTGATGACCGGCAGAATCTCTGCGGACGCCAACGTCATCTGGGGTGCGCGTCAGGATCCGGGCTTCGGTGACACGATCAAGGTGATGGCGATTATCACCGGTGTCGCAAGAGACCGCCTGATGGAGGACCAGATGAGCGCCGACCGACTAGGAGAGGCCCTAGGGCTGGCTCGTGACAAGTCTGGTGGCAGTCGTTTCGGCTTCCAGAAGTTCGACTGAGGGAAGCCCAGACTTCCCCGGCTCTATTCGCCTGTGCTGCAACGCGTGCGAGGGTATCCTCAATCACTCGTTCAAATACCCCCAATGAAATGGGGTCTGATGCCGCAAGGCAGGAGTGATGTAGAAATGTCTGAAAATCAAAAAGCAACAGTATTGATCGCCGACGCTTCTGGGCACACCGCGCTTGAGCTCACACGAGCTGAGTTCGAGCAGGATGTCGTCGAGCAGAACCCCAACGCTTGGGTATTCGTGGGAGATCAGTTGGTTCAGCCGGCTGAACTCAACGATGTCCAGTGGGGAGCCGACACAATCAGGGTGATGCCACAGATGGTCGGTGGTTTCTGAGTCGCTGCAAGTGACCACCCGCTCGGCCGGGGTCTTCGGGCCCCGGTCGGGCAACAATCCTAGGCACGTCGAAGCGTGCCGATTCTCTCATATAGGGCGGACCGGTCGGCGGGCTGCTTGGAGTGCTGTAACGATGGTCCGTGGTTCTGCGCAACTCCAGCGACAGGTATGGAAGCGGCCCAAGGACAGCATACCCGCTGACTATCGTCGCGAGCGCATGACCCGCTGGCGTCATGAGCAGGTCTGCACGCGAATTGACAAGCCGACCCGCCTCGACGCCGCCCGGAGAATGGGATACAAGGCGAAGCAGGGAGTCGTCGTCGTGCGCACGCGCGTTCGTCGCGGAGGGCTGCGCAAGGGTAAGATCCACATGAAGCGCAAGCCGAGCAAGGCTGGGATTCGCAAGATCACGATGGCGAAGTCCATCCAGCGCATAGGCGAAGAGCGGGTTGCGCGCAAGTACCCCAACCTCGAGGTGCTCAACTCCTACTGGGTTGGCGAAGATGGCAAGCACAAGTTCTACGAGGTCATTCTGGTCGACCCGTCGCACCCCTGCATCAAAGTTGACCCCCAACTCAACTTCCTCGGCAACAGTCGGCACCGTGGCCGCGTCCACCGCGGTAAGACCAGTGCCGGCAAGCGTGGTCGTGGTCTGCGTAACAAGGGCAAGGGCGCCGAGAAACTACGCCCGAGCCTAGCGACACACCAGCGTCGCGGCAAGTGACCACCGCACCATCTCCGCCTCTGCGAGGATGCCTTCGATTCGTGTTGTCTGTGGGATACTCGATGCCGAAGGTTGATTCAGCGTGCCGTGCACGTGCGGCCTGATGACCGAGGCGCTCATCTCGTCGCTGCGTGGCCTGCCGGTGTTCCTGCCCGACGGCCGCAGGCTCGGACAGGTGCATGACGCGATCGTGGAAGTCGACCACTGGAGCGCATCGCATCTGTTCGTGATCGACTGCGACCAGCGCCTCGTGGAGGATGGCATCCATGTTGCGATTCCGTGGCATTGGGTCCGCGCGGTGTCCGAGGTGGTGCTTCTGCGCTGGTTTCCCCCGACACCGATTCCGGCATCTCCCATGAACCCTTGATGAGGAGGCGGCCCCTCCCACGTACTGAGCAGGAGGAGCGTGGATGTTGGAGTTGCATGTTCTAGGGACTTCGTCAGCGAGGTTCGCACACGGGAGAGCCGTGTCCGGTTCTGTCGTCAACACCCCTGGGGGGACGCTGTTGGTGGACTGCGGAGAAGGGATGCAGCAGCGGCTCATCGACCATAACCGTCAACTCAAGTCATCCAATCTTCAAAGCCGCACTCGCATTGCCAAAGTGCGCGCCATACTGCTCACTCACGGCCATCTTGACCACTGCTGGGGACTGCTTCCGATGCTGCAGACGATGGCGCTCGACGGCCGCAAGGATCCGTTGCTGGTGATGGGGCCCACCACAGCCGATGCGCTTGCGTGGGCGCGCGAAAATCCCGGTGTTCCTCCGAGCGAGGAGAGCGGAGTGTCTTCCACTGACCTGGCGATTCTGTTCCAGCAGTGGCAGGCTCTCGGAAGCAAGGATGAGTCGTTCGGATTCGAACTCGACTGGCATCTGTTCACCCTGGACGATGACATGCCCGCTCCCGCCCCGGTGCAACCGATTGAGGAGGTCAACCTGACAGTCGTGCCGACTCAGCATGGGATACCCTCCTGTGGATGGCAGGTGACGCAGCCGACCCGCGAAGGACGATTCGATCGGGACCGAGCGTATGAACTCCGCCTGAAGCGGGGTCATATCAGCCGGTTGGCACGCGGCGAAGACATCGTTCATGAAGGACAGGAGTTGGCGGCCGTCGACTTCCGCGGACCGCCGCGACCCCCCCGTTCACTGTTGATCAGCGGGGACACCGTTGGAGGGGTTCCTGCGTTCGCCGGCCTGGAGGTCGCCCCCGATGTGCTGCTGCACGAGGCGACCTTCGCCAATGAACTGCAGGAGAAGGCGACCCTCTACCATCACTCGACCGCCGCGGATGCGGCTGGTCATGCCAGTGCTTGCGGTGCGCACGTGCTGGCACTCACGCACTACAGTTCGCGCATCGATAATCCCAGCCTGCTCATCGACGATGCTTCAGGCGCGTTGACGATCCCGGCGGTCGTGCATGCGTGCACTGACGGAGAACTGTTCATCATCGGAGGCGATGACACCCTTCCAGAGGTCGAGGTGCTCTCTGCTGCCGGAGGCTGGGAGCCGACGAGGATCACTTGAATCGGCTCGTCCAACCCCCAATCAAAGGGTTTCAGGCATCATTCAGCACCTCGCACCCGTAGGGTGAACACTTGAAGAGGAGAGCAACCACCCCGCCGAACGATGCTCCGCTCACGGGCCCTGCTCGTCCTGTTCGTTCTGATATTCTCCAGCACCGCACCGGCCGCGTTCCAAGTAGGTCAGCAGGTGACCAGCGACCTGGGTCCCACCTCTGCCGACCACGGCGCTGC
>CALCOR010000261.1 GCA_937897085.1 uncultured euryarchaeote
CGACAGTTACGTGACTCTTGAGGCAAGGTTGCAAATCAGCGGGCGGGTACGCTACGCCGCTGTCGACCTCGCTCCTCCTGCCGACTCCTATCTGGTATTCATGGAGGTGCCCCTCGACCTGCCGCTGCTGGTGGAGACAGACGAGAACGGCTACTTCTCTGGAACGATGGACGCACACGGCAGTGGACTCTACCGAGTCACCTTGGAGGTTGATGGTGGCCCCGGGACGGTGAATCCCGCTCCGCTGGCGCTGCGGCTGCAGGTCGATGACCAGCCACCGGCCATCATCGGCTCAGAGCCGGCCTTCATCCCAGCAAACTCGACCACCCTGACACTTCAGTTCGACCTGCAGGAGGTTGGATCAGGGATGCCCGCGGAAGATATTCCGGTCTCCTGCGTCATTCGACGGGGGTTGGACACGGTGGGGGAACAGGTACAGGGCACTGCCACCATGCAGATTCCCGGAGAGGTTTCCCGTCATCTGGTGAACCTCTCCTTTTCGCCCCTGCAGGCTGATGATTCCCTCGAGTGCTGGCTGGATATTGGCGACATCGCTGGCAACCAACTCAGCGGCTCGGGATCGGCACCTAACTGGCCACTGAGCCTGCCGGTGGTGGAGGTGAGGCCGGATCTGCTCGCGAGTGAACTCACCCTGTTCCCTGACCCCTCGGTGTTTGGCCGAAACACCCTGGTGAACATCACCCTGGTGAACATCGGCAACCACAGCGGTGAGCCGTTCATGGTCACGCTCGAGACCCTGATTGAACATGATGGCAGACTAACCGTCTCGGAAGTGGGGCGACAGCAGGTGCTGCTGCACGAGCAAGAGACCACGACCACCATCTCATTCGCCTGGCTGCCCGACTGGGAGGGGGACCTCGACCTCGTGGTTCGGGTCGATTCAGACGAGGCGCTCGCGGAGCGGGACGAGAACAACACCTACTCGTGGACGATTACCGTGCAAGCAGCCCCAGAAGGAAGGGGCTTCTTCATCTCGCAGACCGCTCTCGCCATCGGTGGCGTTGCTCTACTGTTGATGTTCTGCATCGGGATGTTGCTCGCCCTGCGGCACAGTAGAGAGGATGACGATTCGGAGGAATGGGAGGAAGACATGGCTGAAAACGAGCCGGACTCCTCGATACAAGGGACGGTTCAGCCTGATGGGTATGAATACCTCGAATGGCCGTCTGACAGTGAAGAATGGTGGTATCGTGAGGATGCGCAAGACCCGTGGGTCACATGGGATGAGGTTGGTTGATTCCACACACCATCCAATCATCAACTGAGCGCTCAGTGAAAGGGTGTGGGCTTATCGGCCGAGCCATCGTCGGCGTCGGTGAAGGCCGAGTAGGCCCGGACATGGAGGATGAGGTCGTGATGGACGAATCCGCAGATGAAGGAGAGGCGATGCACACCGGCATGCGCTTGTCGGAGATCCGTCTGCAACAACGATTGTCGCTGCAACAGCCGCTTCTGCTGCCGCTGCACATGCTCAAGGCTGAACTGCTGTTCCACTACCAGAAACTGCGGGAGACCTGGGGGAAGGAGCACCTCACGACCCTCGGATTCGGTTTGTTCGCCTTCCTGCTCGGTTCGTGGGATCTGGGCATCGGAGAACAGGGGGGTGGGGGAGACATCTGGACCGTTGGCGTCGAGGGGTTGAACTCAGTGTCAACGGCGGCGTTCGCACTGCTTCTGCTCAGTTACGCCTGCTGGGTGTGGTATCTGTTCCGATTACAACGACAATTCCCAGTCGTACGCGGCTTCTCCCTGTGGATGTTCATTGGATGGATTGCGATGCAGTTCGGGACGATGCGAGCGCACACGATGGCGCCGAGATTTCCCTTCGACACGGAGTTCCAAGGGACGGTCTGGTTCGTAGCCTGCGCGGTGGTGCTGCTGTTCATCGGCTACATCTTCGGACAGGCGGTCATCCAGACACGCGACGTACACGTGCAGACGCAGCACGCTCATCCCGACCCGCGCCGGATGGAGTCGGCGATGCGCGACCATTCCCTCGTGGCATGGACGGCTGTGCTGGTCGCCTGGGGAGTATTCATCGCGTTGTCGAGTTGGTTCGGCGCGCATTACCTGGCATTGCGGGACCCCATGCCGGCCGGTCATGGTCTGTTCAAGGTCGGCTACTACCTGTTCGGGGCAATCTCGCTCGTGGTTATGATGCACCTGCTCTGGTATCCACAGATGATGCTCGGTGATGCTGGTCAGCGCATTCAGTCGGACCGCGCCCGCGAGGTCACGCGTGATCTGCGCGGGGATGTGGTCGAGGAGTCTCGCCAACCAGGGAAATGCCCCGCGTGCGGTGCAGCGACTCCCATCAGCCGTCAGGCGGATGGCGAACTCGAGGTCAGTTGCGCGGGTGAGCAGTGTCGCGGTGCTGGGAGACCTGGAGAACGCTGCCCAGAATGCGCCGCGGTGCTGCCTACGCGCATCAGTTGCGAAAACTGCGGGACGAGCGCCCCGGTGGTCGATCATCTGCCCGATGATGATGCGTGGTAGGCCGAAGCGGACAAAGGCAGGAACCCCGCGGATGCTGCTGTAGAGGTGTGCTGATGGACTTGCAGGCGTTGCGAGAGCAGTTCCCGACGCTGCGCGCTGACGAGCCACTGACCTACCTCGACAACGCCTGCGTGACTCTGCGGCCGGACTCGGTCATCGACGCGATTCGCGACTACTACACGAAGCAGCCGGCGTGTGCTGGGCGGAGTCCGCATCGCTGGGGGACCGCGGTGACCCAGATGGTGAGTCGCACACGCAGGAAGGTGGGTGCCTTCATCGGCGCACAGCCGAGCGGTGTGGTGTTCATGCGCAACACCACCGAGGCGATCAATCAGGTCGCCAGTGGCATCGACTGGCGCGATGGCGACATCGTGCTCACCAGCGACAGGGAGCACAACAGCAACCTCGTTCCCTGGCTGCAACTGGAGCGTCGAGGCGTGATCGAGCACCGGCCTGTGCCCTCCCTCTCTGACAACAGCTTCGACATCGAGGCGTTCGCCAACGCCTGTGCAGACGCGGGTGACCGACTGCGACTCGTGTCCCTGCCGCAGGTAGGGAATCTCGATGGTGTCGAGATACCGATCCGCGAGGTTGCTGCAATCACCCACGACCATGGCGCACGACTGCTGGTGGACGGTGCTCAATCAGTTCCGCACATGCCGGTAGACGTGAAGAACCTCGATTGCGACTGGCTGGCGTTCAGCATGCACAAGATGCTCGGCCCGTCCGGGATGGGCATCCTCTGGGGCAGTGACGATGCGCTCGATGAACTCGAACCGCGCACCGCCGGGGGCGAGGCGGTGGTGGATACCTCATTCAGCGGGTTCGAGTTCCGCGCTGGTCCCGAGCGATTCGAGGGCGGCATCGGCAACTATGCGGGAATCGCCGGTACCGAAGCGTCCATCGACCTGCTATCCGGGTTGGACATGGGCGAGGTGCGAGAGCACGAGCAGCGACTGAACCGGATTATCGGCGATGGGGTCGGTGGAATCTCGGGAATCGATGTGATCGGCCCCCAGGATGCGGCGGCTCGTGGTGGGGTGACAGACGTGCTGGTCGACGGATGTGACGTGCACGACCTCGCCATCCTGCTCGATGAAGCGGGAGGCATCCTGGTGCGCAGCGGGTTCCATTGCGTCAACAGTTGGTTCAACGAGCGGGGTCTCGACGAAGGTTCTCTGCGCAGTTCGCTGTATCTCTACAACACCGAAGCTGAATGCAGGCACTTCGTGGATACGTTCACGGAAGTCGTCAACGCCATCCGCTGATGCTCCTGGTCACGACGGTTTCAAGGTAGTTACCGGTCCACGGCGGGTCTGAGGTGTTCGGATGACCACTCCCGAAGATTGGGCTGACACGGAGATGCCCCCCGCTCCTGTGGTTCCCGCGCGCCCCGGTATGCTCTCGCTCATCCCCGGGAGAACACAGGCGCTCGCGTCAGCGATCTCGCTGCTGCTCATCGTCGCCCTGTTCATCGGGGTGCTGATGTGGCGCATGGCCTGGTATGAGGAGTTGACTAGACCACCTGATCAGTACATCGAATGGCAGTCCGAATTCTTCAGCATCACCGGTCAGGACAACATCAGCGGATTGACCGGTGACGGGGTGGTTATTTGCGTGGTAGACACCGGTGTGGACACCGGGCATTCCGACCTTGCCCTGATGAATCTCGTCGCTTGGAAGGACTTCGTGAACGACCGACCGAATCCGTACGACGACCAAGGACATGGGACTGCGATGGTCGGGGTGATCGCCGCCAACGGCGGGCTGCGTGGAGTCGCTCCGGGTGCAGAACTGCTTGTGGCCAAGGCGATGGGTACCGAAGGCCAGGGTGATGACGAGAC
>CALCOR010000262.1 GCA_937897085.1 uncultured euryarchaeote
CCGAGCGATGATAACATCACGCTCAGCTACGAGAGGGACTGGGCGCTGCTCGACGGGCGAGAGGTGTTCAAGTACGGCACCAACGCGCTCGACAACGATACCGACTGGGACATGCTGCCCGACTGGTACGAGCACAAGATGGGCTGGAACGAATCGAACGACAACTGGTCCTCGTACGCCCAGATAGAGACGGTCTGGGAGCAGTACATGGTCCTGGGCGGCCTCGTCATGCGCCCGCTGCACGACGGCGGCATGGGGCTGCTCGAACGGCCATTGATGAACTGGACCTGGTACACGTTCAACGCCACAGACCCAGGGGATGCGATGGAGGACCCGGACCTGGATGGCGACTGGGAATGTACCAACGCCGGATGCACCTACACTGCATACAACAACTTCCAGGAGTTCTACGGCATCACCAACGCCTCGTTGGTCTCGCCCACTCAGGTGCGCTCGACACCGATACCAATCGCTGGGACCAGCCCACCGATCAACGTGGTGGTCAGCGAATGGTGGGAATTACGTGAGACGCTGCTTGGATTGGAACAGCCGAACTCCTACCAGGTGAACTACATGCGCATGTATCGCACCAATTCCACTGATGAACTCTATGCGCTGGTCATCAACGACATGGACCCGGATTACATGACCATCGACAGCGGCAATGACATCCACCTCGTCAAGGGAGACTGGACCGATGAGTACGGCAGGGTGTTCGGTGACCAGTTCCACTTCCCCAACACCGGTATCGGCGAAAACGTGTGGGGCTGGTGGCGCATCGACATGGATGGTGACCAGATTGCCGACGGGACGGACCCATTGAACTGGGATTCCGACGGTGACTGGCTGAATGATTGGTTCGAGATCGAGAACGACATGCTCGACAACATCCGTGGGAACGGCCCATCTCCTCTGCGCTGGGATGACCGTAAGACAAACATCGGCTGAGTGAGCACCCTCGCTCACCAGTGTGTGTTTCTCTATGTGACAAGTCGGAAACCAGCGTAGGACACACGCCTACGGCGGGTGTCCACTGTGCAGAGCATTGATAGTCAGCCGAAATGGTGGCATTTCTAGGCCGGCTTGTCCATGGACCCCGAACGTACCAAGCGCCTCCTCTCAGGAACACTGCTGTTGCTGTTCCTGTGCTCCATCGGAGTTCCCGCCCTCTCACTCGTCGCTGACGATGTGAGTGCTGCCGGAGGGGGAACCCGCCACCAGTACACGTTCTCAGATGGTAGCACCGAGGCAATCGCTGTCTACCACATGGGGACGCCAGCTCGCAACGTGCAGGTCTCGATGCCGCGGGGGGCCGAGGTCACGGATGTGGAGATGACGATCGCCGGTGCCTCGTCGACCGGCTGGAACCAGATCGTACATCAGTCTCGGTCGGATTGGGAATCGGGTGAGGCCACAGCTGTAGAGGCCCGTTCTGACGAACTCACGCTGGCGATGGACTCCCCCGTCAAGGAGTTCGTCCCGCACAGCATGAATGACAACGCCTCGTCCGGTAACGCCTGGAATGACAACGGTTCGTTCAGCATCCGCCAGCCGCACACCTCGAACTCGACCGAGACCCGCCTCTCCGCCCAGCGCACGCTCACCTCGTCGATCGGCAGTTATGCCGGCGCGGTGATGAAGCATCGCGGCTGGCTTTACGTCTCGACCTTCGACTCGAAGCAGATCGACCAGGTGGTGAAGAAGGTCTGGCCGAACAACATGTCCGTACACTCCTCTGTCAAGATCGAGCCAGGTAACTGCGCCTTCCCCTTCATGTCGACGTGGGGGGAGTACGGATTCCGAGGGTGGACCGTCGGAGATGATGAGCGGCTCTACGCCATCATCGGATCCGATTC
>CALCOR010000263.1 GCA_937897085.1 uncultured euryarchaeote
AACGACGCGAGCGCAAGCGTCACTCAATCCCGCGGGCGCAGCGCGATGGCGACCACCGAGAGCGAGAGAAGACCGACGAGGAGTCCGAATCCGGGAGTCTCCTCGGCAGGCTCAGGTGCCGGTTGAGGCGCGGTGGTCTCGACCCAGCCGGTCATCGAGGGATGCGGCGTGCAGTGGTAGGAGAAGCTGTCCAGTGTATCGAAGGTGTAAGAGAAGGATTCACCCTGTGCAAGCAAACCCGAGTCGAACGCACCATCATCCGCGGTCACAGTGTGGTTGTCAACATCTAGGTTCGTCCACGTCAGCGTGGTTCCATTCACCACAGTAACATCTCCGGGACTGAAGGCGAAATTCTCGATATCGACGGTCCCAGTATTTCCTTCCCCGGCCACTGTGTTCAGGCTGAATCCGAGCAGGCAGAGCAGCACGAGTGCAGCAAGCAGTTTCTTGTTCATGGCGCTGCGAAGTTTCCATCGTGGATGAACGTTTGTCCCCATTCCTTTGCTACCTCAGGCCTCAAGCCGAGGCGGTTCGGGGATGCATCCGTTCTCTCAGGGTGCGCAGACCTCGCACCGATTCGCGCGCCAGCAGCACCAGCAGGAGCACGATGGCGATCTGCACCGAGGCGAGCACCAGCACCAGTGAGAGGAACATCATCGCGAGATACTTCATCGAGATGAAGAACGAGCGGAACGCGCTCGGAATCCGCCCCTTCGAATCGCGTGGTTCGCGCAGCTTGATGTCTAGAACCGACTGGTTGTACCAGATGCCGAGCACCAATGCCCACAGCGAGTAGATGATCGTAATCATCCAGGCATCGGACCAAGCCGCACCGGCAGTCGTCAATCCCCACATCACCGGGTCTACGAAGGCGGCGGAGAGCCCAATCAACAACAAGCAGTATACCCGCATCTCGATCATCGTGTGCTTCGAGCCGTGTACGGTCGGCATCATCGGAACTCCAGCCTGGGCGTATTCCTTGGAGCGGAACAGGGCGAGCGCCCAGAAGTGCGGTGGGGTCCACAGGAAGATGAGCAGGAACATCAGCCAAGGAAGCGCGGCGCCGAGGTCGAACGGGTCGGCGATTGTGAGCCCATCTGCAGCCGCGGCCCAGCCGATGAGCGGCGGGGTCGAGCCTGCGATTCCCCCGATGACGATGTTCTGCGGCGTGCGCCGCTTGAGCCAGATGGTGTAGACGAACACGTAGAACAGCACCGAGAAGGCGGCCCAGAATGCAGCTACCGGATTCGCCATGAACCAGAACCAGGCTGTCCCGAGCACCGCAATCACCACTCCGAATGCCAGCGCGCCCTGCTCTGTGACCGCACCAGCGGGTATCGGCCGCGTGGCTGTGCGCACCATCTGCGGGTCGATGTCTCGGTCGTACCACATGTTGATCGCGTTCGCGCCACCAGCAGTGAGCATCCCGCCGACGAGCACCACCAGCGAGATCTGCAAGGTGGCGAGCACGTCGAGGCCAGCGCCCAGATGCCAATCGATGAGGTCGTGGGCGAGCACGGCACAGATTGCCGTCACCTGCAGCAGCAGAATCACGCCCGGCTTCATCAGGGCGAACCAGGCACCTAACGAGCCGACGTGCTCCTGAGCCTCAGACAACCTCGCACCCATAGGGTGCGGCACCGACCTCGCCTATCAATTGCTGCGACCACGAAATGGGTTCAGTCGGCTTGTTTCGGCTCGTCTACCTTGCACACCAGCCACGCAAGCGCGTACGCGAGGAAGGAGAGGGTGCCGAAGATGAGATGCAGCAGCGAGAGGTGCTCGGGAAAACCCGAATCCCGCGCTGCCAGCACGATGTAGAGCCCACCGACGGCGATGTTGAGCAGGAAGAAGGCCAATCCACTGTGCGCCATGGTGGTCAGGTTCCGCCCGCCCTCGAACTCCTTCGCCACCCGCGTCAACTTCACCGTATACCAGGTGAGCACCGCCAGCGCCACCAGTACCACGAGACGGTGCCCGAACTGCACATCGACGGGAGAATTGCCCATCTGGGAGATCGGGACCAACTCGCCGTGACACAGCGGCCAACCTCTCCAGAATCCGACGCTGCAACCTTGGTTGTACGCTCCTCCTTCGCCGGTCGCCACCCAGGCGCCGAACATCACGACCAGCAACAGCATCCCCAGCGAGTCGCGCACGAGTTTCTCGCCTGCACCAGCAAGCCCGGAGGGAAGCCGTGCCCAATCGGGAAGTCCGTCCTCATCCTTGAGCCAGACTAGCCACCACCAGAGCAGCCCGGTCGTATAGGTGAGTGCGAGCACAAGGTGGGCAACCACCGACCACGAGGTGTTGTCCATGCGAACCGTGATCGCCCCCATCACTCCCTGGGTGACCACAAGAATCAGTGCCAGTTTGGCAGCGGACCAGTTGGCCTCGGAGAGCGAATCCCTCTGTTTGCGTACGACGAGCAATCCAGCGATGACCACCACCCCGGAGAGTGAGGCGACCAGCCGGTGTGCCCATTCGGTGAAGATCTCGCCAGTCGTGTAGCGCTGTCCGTAGCCGCGCGAATCCAGTTCATCCGGGTGTGCGTCATACCACGCCTCTTGTTCATCCTCGGAGATGTCGAATCCCCAGGTGCCGAAACAGGTCGGCCAGTCAGGGCAGGATTCTCCGGCGTCGTTGATGCGCACGTTTCCTCCGAGGATGATGACCGAGAGTGCCATCACTACGAGCAGCAGCGGAATGTTACGAGCCACGAACAAACCGTCTCGGAAGTTCACACGCGCGGCACCCAAAGCCGCTATATCAAGCAGCCTCAGAGTGTCGCATCAGATGTCGCGAAAGTGGTTCGCGCCGCTCGTCTGCGCCCTGTTGTTGGCTTCGCTCGCTTCGCTCTCAAGCGCCTCCCAAGCGGGTGATGAATCGCATCCAGGAGAGATAGTCAACGCCATCCAACTACCCATCGACTGGGAGACCTTCCAGGGCAACGGCTCGGCAGCGGTCAGCGTCCCTCATGTCGTGGAACTGCACACCGCTACCTGGTGTCTCCCTTGTCGCAGCGTCGAGTCTGAGATGGGCGATCTGGCTTCATGGTGGCCGGCTGTGCTCGTCATCGCCGAGCACTCATCACTCGACAGCCCGGACCCGCTGGCGCTCGAGGAGGGTCTGCAACTGAAGCAGCACTACGACGTCACCGGATGGCCGACATTGGTTGTCGATGGACACTGGAAACTGCTCGGCGAGTCACAATCTCCCGATCTGACCAGCCTGCTCAGCAACCTGACAACGGAGGGCGCCGACCTTCCACTGGCTGGAGCGTCCGCACTTGCCATCGATTCTTGGAGTCGTGACTGTCTCGACTGTGACATCACCGTGGGATGGAGTGTATCCGGTGACGGAGGAGAATACCTGCTTGACATCATGGTCGTCCAAGATCGCATGCACACCACCGCGCTGACCCTCGACAACGTGCTCAGGGGAGCCGAAGTCCTACGGTCAGTGAGCGGGAACGAGACAGGTTCGACCACGCTCTCAGTCAACCTGTCAGAAGGAGGCGAGGATGCCCGACTGGTCCTGCTCCTCCGTCGTGCAGGCACCCCGGAAACCGAAGCGGGTTCGCAGACTCCGCTCGCCTCTTCACTGCCATCGGAATGGTTCTCTCCTCGTGAGCGCGAAGAGACCGATTCCACCACTATTCTGCTGATTGGCGCACTTCTGCTGGTGCTGATGGTGCCTGCATTCCGCCATACCGTTCCCGCCCTGTTCCGCAGCAGCAGTTCATCAGAGGCGGACCCGCCCACAGGAGTTCACCGGAAGTCAGCCGAGGAAGAGTGAGCCACCTGCCCGTCGGTGGCCTTATGAGAGAGCCGCAGGTCGCCGCAAACACAGACAGTGTCTGTGAGATGATCATGATGGTTGAACCACTACGAGCCCACACCCGATTCGAGAAGGCGCGCATCGTCGGAGCGCGAGCGCTACAGATTAGCATGGGAGCACCGCTCTACGTGACCGAGAAAGAACTCAGGTCCGAGTTCCGTGACGAACTGGTCTCCCTCTACGGTGTCGATGAAGCGGGTGTACGCTTCGTGCTCGACCCGCTGAAGATTGCCATGCTCGAGTACGAGAAGCACCTCATTCCCATCGACGTCGACCCACACCTCGACTGACTGAGACCGAATCGTCTCAATCACATTCGATGAGCATGGCCACAGCGTTTCCGCCACCGAGGCAGATTGTCACGACGCCCCTGCGTCCGCCTCCCCTTCTGAGTGCGTTGATGAGGGTCATCAGAACCCGTGCTCCAGTGGCTCCCAATGGATGCCCGATCGCCACAGCCCCACCATGAGGGTTGAACTTCTCATCGAGGATTCCGAGTTCTTGTTCCACCGCGCACGATGCTGATGCGAACGCCTCGTTGTGCTCGACGATGTCGATGTCGTCGATCGAGAGGCCATTCCGCTGCAGCATGTCGTTCACAGTGGGCATCGGTGCCGCCATCACCCGCTCCGGCTCTACTCCGTCCGTGTTCTGGTCGATGATTCGCGCCAGTACCGGCCAGCCGTTGCGCTCAGCCGCCTCAGCCGAAGCCACCAGCACGGCAGCCGCTCCATCTGAGAGTTGGCTGGCATTGCCTGCGGTCACCTGTCCGTCTGTCGCGAACACCGGCTGGAGCGAGGCAAGCGTCTCCTCGGTCACTGCAGCGTCGATGCCTTCGTCGCGTGCCAGTTCGGGCAGGGTGAATGCCTCCCAGTCGATCCAGCCGGCTTCCCAGGCGTGGTTGGAGAGTCGGTGGCTGCGGGCGGCGAATGCGTCCGAATCGGCGCGCGAGATGCCGAACTCGGTGGCGACCGTCTCGCCAGTACATCCCATGTGCTCATCGTTGTAGGCATCCCACAGGCCGTCGTGCACCATCGAGCTGATCAGGTCGGAGTACGGGACATCTTCACCGCGATTCGGGTTGCTCACGATGTGCGGAGCATTCGTCATCGATTCCATCCCGCCGGCGATGACCACCTCGTGTTCGCCGGCGCGGATGGCGCTGGCGGCGATCATCGCCGCTTTCAGGCTCGAGCCGCACACCTTGTTGATCGTCGTGCAGGGAGTTGAGAACGGCAGACCTGCGCCCAGCGTCACCTGGCGAGCGGGTGCTTGTCCTGCGCCCGCCTGAAGCACCTGGCCGAACAGTACCTCGTCGATGAGGCCGCTTGCAGGGTCAATATCTGCCCGGCTGAGGAGTTCGTTGACTGCGAGCACGCCCAACTCTACCGCGCTGTAGCCGGCGAGCGCTCCGCGGAACTTGCCGACGGGCGTTCTCGCCACTGCGCAGATGACAGGCTCAGCCATCGCGTGGACCGACCGCGGAGGTCAATTTCAAGCCTCGCTCAATGGGCTCAAGCGGAATCGCCCGCGAAGCCGTAGAAGTGCGGATTCTCCAGCGGCGGAAGTGCCTCCTGCTTGATGAGCAGCGTGCGCACCGTCCACAGGTCCCCGAACACGCGGTATCTCGTCGTTGCATCGAGGTAATCGACCCCCGACGAGCCGCCTGTTCCAACCCGACGTCCAATCATGCGTTCCACCATGCGCGCATGTGTCGAGCGCCACAACAGCATCGCCTCTTCCAGGCCAACCACCGCGTCGATGAGCGTACGCGGCCAGGCCAGAAGCGGCAACTCGCGATACGACTCGATGAACAGCAACCCTACACACGCCCGGTCAGCCTCTCCACCAGGCATCAGGAAATCTCTCGCCCCTTCGGCGGCCCCCTCGAAGCGCGCCTGCACGGCATCCATGTCCTGCACACCTTGGGTTGCCAGCCTCTCCATGGCGTCGTCAGCCAGCCTACCCTGCGCCGCAAGATATGCCTCGACGAAACCGCTGACCACCGCGTCATCACCCTCGTCGCCGACGAGCGACCCTTGGATCGGTGTGCGCGACAACCAGCGCTTGAGCGATGTTGCCAGCGAGGGCGCGGCAGCCGTCGCCTCGAGCTTCGCCAGAATCTCGGCGTCACGTTCCGAGCGTTCGGCGAGTTTGCGGAAGTGGGCGAGCGGATCCATTTCAGCCACCCTGTCGGAGTCGGGCAGACCTAGCATGATCTCCAGTTCGCGCATCTGGAACGATTCGAACCCCGAAGCGGTGCCCAGCCCATCACGGAAGGCGAGGAAATCCTGAGGAGTGAGCGTCCCCATGACCTTCCATTGGTGTGCCATCAGGCGGAAGATCTCGGTCACCCGTTCCATGTGGTGTACTGCCTTGGGAACCTCAGCCTCGGGAACGATCGTCTGGTCGAGCACGTCGCGCACGCAGCGCAGTTCGCTGATGATCAGCTTGAACCACAGTTCGAACGACTGATGCACGATGACGAAGTGCAACTGGTCGTTGCTGAGGTCGTCACCACCCTGCAGATCGAGCATCTCGTGCAGATTCAGGTAATCAGCATAGGTCTGAGTGCGACCGTCGCCACCTTCGCCCATGCCCGCCCAAGGGTGTGGCCGTTTTATCGCATTACCTCCGTGTCCCTCTTCGTTCTCGGTCCGAACGAGATGCGAATCCGTCATCCTCATGTAGTGAACACAGGACCGGTTCGTAATGGCAAGTGGTGATGACCGGCTCTCTGGCTGGCTCGCGGACTACGACACCTCTCAGGTCACCATAGGTGTGGTCGCCTCTCATTCCGCTCTGCAGATTCTTCATGGCGCTCGCCAAGAGGGTTTTCGCACACTGGGGATCGCGGTCGGGGAGAACCGACGCAAGATGTACAAGGCGTTCCCCGGAGCCGAGCCGGATGACTGGCTGGTGCTCGAGGATTATCGCCAGATGCTCGACGAGGCGGAATGGTTGCGCACTCGCAACACGGTGATCGTGCCGCATGGTTCTCTGGTCGAGTATCTGGGCGCCGAGAACTTCGTGAATCTCGAGGTCCCGACGTTCGGCAACCGGCGCATCCTCAAGTGGGAGTCGAGCCGCGAAGCACAGCGGAAATGGCTCGAGATGGGCGGTTGCACTGTACCTCGGGTGATCACGGATCCGCACGACATCGCAGGCCCTGTGATCGTGAAGTACGAGGGGGCGAAGGGTGGCAAGGGCTACTTCGTGGCCCGGGACTACCGCGATTTCCGCAGGAACGTCGATGTCGAGGAGGAGTTCACCATCCAGGAGTACATCCTCGGTACACGCTACTACCTGCAGTTCTTCTTCGACCCGGTACCTGACGACGGCTATCAGGTGGATGGCACAGGCTCCCACCGCGGACAGCAACTAGGCCGGCTGGAACTGCTCACCATCGATCGGCGTGACGAGGCGAATGTCGACGAGTTCTACAAACTCGGTTCCTTGCGTGACCTGCGCGAGATGGGCATCGAACCCTCGTTCGTGGTCACCGGGAACGCCGAAGTGGTCCTGCGAGAATCACTGCTCCCTGAGGCCTTCAGGCTCGGCGAGGGTGCAGTCGCTTCGTCCTTCGAACTGGAGGAGGGGGCGAGAGGGATGATCGGTCCGTTCTGCCTCGAGTGCATCGTCACCGACCAACTCGATTTCAGCGTGTTCGAGGTGTCGGCGCGCATCGTAGCAGGTTCCAACGTCAGCATCGGCGGCTCCCCGTACATGAACCTCAACGAGTACGATAACAGCGTCGGGCGCCGAATCGCTCGCAGCATCCGCAAGGCGATCGAGAAGGACCGCTTGCACGAAGTCCTGTCCTGACGTCGTCAGCCGAGCAGCATGTACAGCACGGCGACGAAGACGGCTGCACCGATCCACAATGGAGTGGTCTCTTCTGCACTCTTCTTATCTTCCAGATAGCGTCTAGAACCTGCGAACCCGACCAATGCGGGTAACGCCGCGACGATTAGCGATTGGAGATGGAACATCACGTCCAACACCTGTGGTGGTGCCCCCTCACTCATTTTGAGGACCGTGATGTCACCCCCCGACTGAACCTCCAGATAATCTGAACTGTACACATCACCATCGGCAATCATCACAACGGTGTACTCTCCACTTTCAAGCTCGGTCTCTATCTCAGAATCGCCTTCCTCTCCCACAAAGACCAAGTCTTCTTCAGCACAATCATCACCACAGTCTCCACTGTAGATTTCTATGAACAAGTCTTCTGGGATATCGTCGCCTTCTGCCTGAATCGTTACCGTTGCAGGAGGAGGGGGTGGGGCATTCTCGATGGCATCGATGGATCCGATGATTGCCGACTCGTAATAGCCGAGAGCATCGAAATAGTGTCCACCCTTCGTGAGGAAGTCGGCATACCACAAATCCATGGAGAGGGGATAGGTTGCGTCAGGGTTGACATCTGCGACTAAAGACAAAAACTCCCTTGTCACGTGATCAATCAAACCGTTCCCCTCAGTCATGAGTAAACCTCTGTCAACCGTGTGCGTCGTCGAGTTGTATGGATCTGTATTGTTTAACGGGTCTACGGGTGGTTTCTGTGAGTTGTTCCAGTCGTCACAATCGCCAGTACCATTGATTTGATCACAATTGTCGTTATCGTTCGGATCCGTCCAATTTTCGGGCAAACTGGTTGATGCGTTGATGCTAGCATATGCGGTTCTAATTATGTCAAATTGGTTGCGCACATTCATTCTTATTTCATCGTAATCGGTTACCTGTGCGATTTCATCGCTCGGAACAATCTGAGCGGGTTGTATACAACTGGATTGTCCTTCAGCATCACTTTGCCAGCCAGGGCCAACGACTTCAAATGGTGTTACTACCAATTGAACCTCTACACCCACGCCTCCGATATATGAGTGACCACCATATTGGCCCTCTGACATAGGCCATACGTAGTTGATTCCATCATTGTCCTCGGACAATTCTTGGCCCGGATTCCACCCGATTGTTTGATCTTCGTATTCGCCACTTGAGCCGATTTTAATCATTACACCAACACCAGCGGCTACAGCCGCACTACC
>CALCOR010000264.1 GCA_937897085.1 uncultured euryarchaeote
ATCTGTCACATCCTCTGAAGCACTGATTGTCGATCCATCTGCTGGAACTGCTCTGTTCGCATCAACTGGCGGAGGATACCAACTCTGTGACGGCAGTATCTGCACATCCGTCGTTTCCATTTCTCTTGCAGGTGGTGGAAGAAAAGGTGCCGCAACAGGTGGCGACGGAACATCATGGATTATTCACGACGGCGGCAACAACATCGCCACACTATCGATTCTCGATGGAAACAGCACACAAGATGTCTGGTCTTACAGTACAACTGCCACCTCCCAACTCGTTCACGCAGACATGGAGGTAGATGATGCTGGGGTGGTGAGATTTGCCATTGTAGAGCAGGATGGTGGCAACCACATCATGACCAGTTTCAGAATCCATCCAGACTGGGACCGTGACTTCGTTCCCAGCCCGTGGGACGATGTGCCAAATGTAGGCGGCCAGTGGAACGACGTGGACAACGACGGCTATGGTGACAACTCCGATGGAGCCGCACCTGACACCTGCCCCTCCGCACACGGAACCAGCCGTAACGGTCTGTTCGGATGCACCGACACCGATGCAGATGGATATGCTAACTCGGTCGACGACTGCACCCCCGACCAGGAGTACTCATTCGTTGACAGGCAAGGTTGTGTTGACGCTGACGCGGATGGCTGGAGCAACAACATCGAGAGTTGGATCTATGGAGACGAGGACCCGACTAACTGGATGCAGGCGCGTGATGATGACGGCGACGGCCGGATGAACAACCACGGACCCGACTGCTGCGGGCCGCTCAGTTCGATCGACGAGTTCCCGCACAATGGCAACCAGTGGGAGGATCTTGACGATGATGGCTGGGGCGATGAATCCGCGTTCGTCAATGGTAACGAGACGTCGCGCGACGGCTCAACAGACTGGTCGGGTGACCAATGCTCGGACGCACAGGGGTTCTCGAGGTTCGACCGCGGCGGTTGCATGGACAATGATGGCGACGGCTGGTCCGACCCGACCTCTGCCAATGGCTCCACCTCTGCTTGGGTGTACAACCGTTCACAGTGCCACGCGCCGGGCTCGGACGGGCGCGCGAACTGCGCTGACAACTGGCCGGATGAACCGACCCAATGGCACGACCGCGACGGTGACGGCTACGGAGACAACGGCACTTTCGGGGCTTGGCAACGCGATCGCTTCCCCGAAGACAATACACAGTGGAATGATTCCGATGACGACGGCTACGGTGACAACCCAGCCGGCACAACCCCCGACGCCTGCCCGGCATCTCCTGGCACCTCGAATGTCGATAGGTTGGGATGCCCTGACTCGGATGACGACGGATGGTCGGACCCTGATTCTAGTGCACTGGCGCACCCTCTCGGAAATGCAGACTCCAATGCATCCAACCCCGATCAGTGGCGTGATTCGGATGGCGATGGGTTCGGTGATTTCTCCAGCGGTACCAATGGAGATCAGTGTCCTGAACAGTTCGGCTATCTAAATGGCGAGTTGGGACGGGGCTGTCCATTGCCCGCGAACGACAGCGACGGTGATGGCATCATCGACGATGACGACCAGTGTGCAAACACGACGATGGGTGAGTCAGTAGATACCACGGGGCCGTATACTGGCTGCTCTGAGATGCAGAAGGACGACGATGGAGATGGTGTCCCTAACGCCATCGACCAGTGTGCCAACACCACCGCACCACCAGAAGATGTGAACGAGTTCGGTTGCAGCGAAGACCAGTCCACCCTGGACAGCGATATCGACGGTGTCTACGACCTGAGCGACGACTGCCCGGACACGGCGGCGAACGCTACGGTGGACGTGAATGGATGTGCACCCTACCAGCTTGATTCTGATGGCGATGATGTCCCCGACGACGTGGACATCTGTCCGGGTACTCCCCAAGGTGCGCAGGTCGACGCACAAGGGTGCCCGATGGGTGATGTGGACACGGACAGTGACGGCCACTCCGACAACGAGGATGCCTTCCCTGTCGATCCCTCGCAATGGGGTGACTACGACGCAGACGGTTACGGCGACGAGCCTCCCCCGGCCTACCAAGGCGACTCCTGCCCCTCCCTTTGGGGTAATTCCACCATCGACAGGTTCGGATGCGAGGACACTGACGGTGACGGATACTCTGATCCCCAGGCGGGCTATACGACCGAGATGGGTGCAGACGCCTTCCCTAACAATCCCAATCAGTGGTCTGATATTGACGGCGACCGCTTCGGTGACAATCCGAGCGGAGACAACCCTGACGACTGCCCGACCGAAGCAGGAGTCGCCGACGGCGTCCGGGGAATGGGATGCCCAGCCGCGGTCGACTCGACCGGCAACGCGTCGGATGACTGCACGAAGTACTACGATGACTTCGGGCCGGAGAGCGGATATCCTGGTGAGCTTCCAGATTACGTGAAGAATTGCGCTTGGGCGCAAACAGAGACGGAAGAGCAAGGGCTGTCGACCACGATGATCATCGGTGGTGCAGTTGGTAGCCTCGTGCTGCTACTGTTCTCCTTATTGCTCGTGATGATGCTCCGCCGTCGAGGTGATGACTATGATGACGAGGATGACGACATGTTCGACATGTTCGACGACGATTACGATTCAACACCCCGCAGAAAAGGGGCTGACAGAGGGATGCGTGGACAGAGCATGGTCGACGACCTGATGGGGCAGTCGCACCAAGGGGCCGGCGGCTTCAGCGGCCGACCTGATGTGCGCCCGGGAGAGTTCGGAACTCCCCGTGGAGATAGTGGCCCTCAGCGACGACCCGGTCCATCACCGCGCGGACAATCAGGCCCGCCGCAGCGTAGCGGCGGTCCGCCAAGTAGGGGAGGTCCACCAAGTCGTACTCCATCTGGGCCAGACCGAGCGGGTCCTCCCAGAAGGGCCAAGCGGGCGAAGAAGGAAGCACCTGCGAAAGCCAAGAAGGTTGCCCGCAAGGTCGCGCCTGAGGAGAGCACGAAAGCAGCGAAACCGTCACCGCGCAAGGTCAAGAAGACGGCTGGCGCCGAGCAGAAGCCGGTGCGTAAGACCCGCGCCGCCAAACAGAAACCAGCGGCGCAGCAGTTCTCTAAACCAGCGGCGCAGGCGGAATCGTCGGCTTGGGAGGACCTGTTCCAAGGGAGGGACGAGCCGCGCTACAACGAGTCACTTGCACAGGCTAGGGATATGCTGGCAGCTGACCAGCCTGAACGGTCCGTTCTACGCCAGTTGCAAGAGGATGGATGGACCTCGCGGCAGTCACGTTGGATACTGGATGGGGCGCAGATGCGCTGATGTCGGTGGACTTTGGCGGCATCAACTTCATTGCATGTGGACGTGGCCGGCGCAACAGGAAGGCGCTTCGGGGTTCTGAGGTATGGCTGAGGAAGGTGAGATCGAGACACCGGGGGCGAGCCTGCCTGAGGGAATCGAGGTCGACGAGGCTGCAGCTTACTTCGGCATCACCGAATCCAGCGATGTCATCGTACGCCTGAGCCAGTCCGATCGCTTGAACGGACTTGGAGAATTTCTGGCGCTGACCGTCGACCTCGTACTCAAGGACGAGTTCGACTTCCAGTCTGCAGCCATCCGTATCGGTTGCGAAGACGGCGAGATCTACTACTTGCTATCAGGACCGTTCGGCTTGCTGACGATGACCGACCCGCTGCGCCGGTACCTCGGTCAGGAGGACTCCGAAGGTGAGGCCGGTCCACACCCTGGAATTCCGGAACCCGAGATCGCCGCGCTCGACCAGTTGAACGACATCATGGTGCTGATGCGCATGGTCGCCATCGCCCACCTCGTCGGAGGACTACGACTGCTGGACCACACGCTGGTCACCTTCGAAGAGTGGATGCTGGGCCCCGCAGCACACAAACAGCAACTTCTCGCGCTGTCTGCTGAACTCGCTAACGCTCTCAATGAGGCAAAGGCCGGCTCCATCAGCCCCCTGAACAGCCTCGGTGTTCCCAGCGCAGCACCTGCTCCCGCGCCGGCACCTCCGGCCGCCGCACCAGCCCCTGCCCCTGCTCCCCAACCGGAGGTCACCTACATCACCGGAAATCCTGCGGAGGCGGCGGCCTTCAATGCCATTGACGCCAACAACGACGGTGTCATCTCGCAGGGCGAATTCACCACGGCGCTGGCTGGCGGCTCTGCGGCTACAACTCCGGCCCCAACACCGCAACCGGCGCCTACTCCTGTTCACGCCCCCATCCAGCCCGCCGTCCAGCCGCAACCCGCGCCGGCACCTGCACCTGCACCTGTGCAACCAGTCGCGCCACCTCAGCCGGCTCCGGTCGTCTCCGCCCCTCCTCCGCAGCCGGTATCCAGCCCCACTCCTGCGCCTGCTCCTGCTCCTGCGGCCGCTCCAGCTCCAGCTCCTGCTCCCACGCCTGCTCCTACGTCGCCGAAGCCTGTCGGAGAACAGGCATCGGAGGAGACGGTTGCTCAACCGGCTCCCGAGAC
>CALCOR010000265.1 GCA_937897085.1 uncultured euryarchaeote
AATCACGCCGCGACCGGCGGTCATCCACTGCACATCCCCCGGCCCTAATTCACCCGAATTCCCGGCTGAATCTCCGTGACACATGCTCCCTTGCAACAGGTAGGTCACGGTCTCGAAGCCGCGATGCGGATGCGCAGGCGCGCCGATCGCTTCACCGGGGGCCCAGTCGACCGGACCCATCTCGTCGAGCAGCAGGAACGGATCTGTGAGCCGTCCAAGAGCAGCGGGCCTGCGAACGGGGAATCCACCTCCCTCGAGCAGCCGGTGGGTGGGCACGATACTGCTCACTTCACGAGCGCCCATGGTAGTCTGTGGTAGCGGGATGTTTTCAGTCCGCCCCATGAGTGTCATGGTGGGCGAGACGATGCGAGCGAAGGAGATAGCGCTGGGAGGACTGAAGGCTGGAGGAGTCGTTGCGGCAGCGAACACCCCGATTCTGATAGCGTTCAAACTCGCTGGCTACGACGAATACCCGAACGACATGCTGTCCGGCCAGGTGATGGATTTCGGCCAGTTCACCTCGATGATGATCCTCTCCTGCCTGCTCGTCGGGACTGTAGGCGCATTCCTCTGGATGTGGATGCACGAGAAATGGGGTGACACGGCATGGAAGCAGTTCGGCGCGGTGGCTCTGGTCATTGCGACCGTCGAGACTCTGTACACCTGCGGTTTCCTGACCGGAACCGCGACGGGCAGCGAAGAGGCGCGCATCATCGTCGGCGTGCTGCACTACACGACCGCACTGCTGGGCGGCTTCTGGCTCATCCCTCACTATTCCTCGACAGGCTGCACCTGCGACATGTGCCCCATCTGCAACAAGGCCGCTGAATCGAGCGACTGATAGCCAAGCCCCTCGTCCTCCGCTGGGGAATCTCTGTGCAAGGGAAGGTCGCGCTGGTCACCGGAGGCAATTCCGGCATCGGGCTCGAATTGTGCAAAGGGCTCGCGAGCGCGGGCGCTCACGTGGTGATGGTCAGCCGAGACCAAGCGCGCGGTGAAGCGGCACTGGAGATTGTTCGAGAAGCGACCGGCAGTGAGTCGCTCGAATTGATGCAGTGTGACCTGGCTGATTTCGAGGACATCCACAGATTCGCCGCTGAATTCACTGCCGAACACGACCGACTTCACCTGTTGCTGAACAACGCCGGTGCGATAATCGGTGATCGCAGGTTGACCGTGCAAGGACACGAGGTCACCTTCGGTGTCAATCATCTCGCTCCGTTCCTGCTCACCCATCTTCTGCTGCCCACCCTCAAGGCGAGCGCTCCATCACGGGTGATCTCCACCGCTTCGGAGGCGTCGCGCTTGGGTCACATGGACTTCGACGACCTCGATTTCGAGAAGCGACCTTACCGGCAGATGCAGGCATACTGTGATTCGAAGCTGGCGAACATCCTGTTCACACGCGTGCTCAAGAGACGACTCGCGGGCACCGGAGTGGCCGCCCACTGCTTCCATCCAGGCCCTGTCAGGACTCGATTCGGCGAGGAATCACGCAGCCTGATCGGGCTGGCGATCAAACTCGGACGCCTGTTCATGATTAGTCCGAAGAAGGGCGCCGACACCGGCGTGTGGCTGGCGACCTCCGACCTCGATGACCTCGAGAAGGGAGACTACTGGGCTCGGCGTAGGCCTCTGCGCGGCGTCAAGGAGGCGCGCAGCCGCGAGGTGGCTGAACGCCTCTGGGATGTCTCCGAACGTTTGGTGGGCCTCGATCCAGGCTCTTTCTGAGCGTGTTTCCCCAACAGTTCAACGGATTCTGCATCGACTGTGAAACGACCGCGCAGCGCTCGGCGACCGACGATCAGCGGATGGCGCATGGGTGCGCGGTCGATGAGTGAGAGTTCGACCGACAGTCGCTCCCCACCCAGCACGAGATCAGTGAGAATGAACGGACGCACGGTGACGTGGCCACCGGAATCCTTCACGCTGCGCATCTCGAGCAGGGGTGCCGAGCACACTTCATCACATCCTGCGGGCCGAAAGCGTACGCGGTTGGTCCCGTCGTGGTTGGTGATTTCGATGTCCTCAGCGTGCAGGGAGCAGGAAAGTGCACCAGTGTCCATCTTCGCTGACATATCCGAGATGCCGAGCTCAGGCAGTGCCGCTCGCTCGCGCCAGCCGACCATCCGTGTCATGCATGCTCCTCCGAGAAGCGCCGCCCTACGCGCATCGTTATTGAGTGCATCGACAAGATGCCTTCGAGCATCACTCGGGTTGGACGATCTTCACACCCTTGGGCCAGAGTACGAGAATCAGCGTCCGCTCACGGGTCTTCGGGTTGTGAGTGGTCTCGGGATCCATCCAGACGATGCTACCCGTGGGGTAGGTGCCGAACTCGTCGTAGACCTCGCCTTTGAGCACGACATACGCCTCTCCGCCGGGATGCATGTGCGGCATGAACGCCTCCACCTCCACCTCGGCATC
>CALCOR010000266.1 GCA_937897085.1 uncultured euryarchaeote
ACGTATTTTATTCTTTAATCATTCCCTGTTTAAATTGTTTAACATAGAAGTAAAGGGTTTGTGCATAACACCCTTTGATTCAGAATTGACGAATGAATGGGCTTTCAGTGGGCCCTTTCATTGCCTACCCATGCGCTCAATTGAGTTGAAGGGTTTCCTCAAGGTGAGGACTACCCGATGGTGAAGCGCTGTGAATCCTCGTTCCAGTCGAGCGGGTGGTAACCCATCAGATGTCTGGTATGCCGCATCTTCACCACAGCGAGTTTTCGTTGCACCTCATCAGCGCTGCGTTCCATGGTCACATGGATGACACCGTCAGAGAGATAGTCCTCAATTCCGAATTCACCGAACTGATTCTTCATCTCCCCCATCATCTCACAGATGATCAACCCGGTCAGTCCCATCCTGCGAATCGCCTCGAAGAAGCGGAAAACCTCGTCCCGTGGATTCTCCATCTTGGTGAGCGTGAAGAACGCCCCTAGGCTGTCGAACACCACCACCTCGAATCCGATGCTGTCGCGGTAGTTGGCGAGTTGCTTGATCAACTGCCCCATCCAATCGACGTTCTGTGTCACTCCCTGATTGTCTAGTTGCACCCGCAGGTCAGCGAGGTCGATGATGGCGATGTGGCTGCGCACACGTGCATCGTCAACGTCCATCCCCATGCCGGCCATGTGGGTGGCCAGACTCTCCTTGCCCTGCTCCATGGTGACATAGATCCCCGAGGTCCTTCCCTCGAGCACGGCTTGGTAGAGTGAAGCGAATCCGATACTGGATTTCATCGAGCCAGAGACACCGGCGATGAGCACGATATGGCCCTTGGGGATGCCCCCCTCCATGTTCTCGTCAAGACCGGTGATGTAGGTTGGAATCCGGTCGAGGGGCTCGGCCATCAGTTGGTCACCGGGGCGACGACGGAGAACCGCATCATAAACGCGACCCCCCTCCCGTTCTCGTGAGCGATTCATCTGAGCGGTCGACAACAGTACGACTCGCATCCGCCTCTGAGCGACGGCACCTATGGCTGGAGCAGCGGTTACGGGAGCGTGAGTTGACCCTCACCGCAGCACCCCTGCTCGCTGCTGAAGAAGAACAGGTGAGTGGAGTGGAGGTACGCCAACAGGTTGGAGCAACCCTCGCCGCCAAGCTCGAAGCGGCTCGTATGGAACTGCGTCTGGCAGAACACGCTGGCATGGATCTCCCCGACGCCGTGCTGGTCGCTGACACTCTGGTCGAGGACCCGGATGACACCCTCCAATCCCTTGGGAAGCCGGATGGACGGGAACAGGCGGCGGCGATGCTGCTGCGTCTGTCAGGCCGCCGACACCTAGTATGGTCAGGAACGGCCCTGCTGACGCGCGATGCTGCGGAATGGGTCAACCAATCGTGGATCGAGTCGGCGACGGTCGAGGTCGACGAGTTGTCCGTGGAAGTTCTGCTGGGACTGCTCGACTCAGATTCGTGGAAGGGAAAGGCCGGCGCCTACGACCTTGCAGGAATGATGGGCGCGCACGCTCGCCTGATCTCCGGTGACGAGGTGTGCGTGCTCGGCTTCGCGCTGTCAGCAGTGGAGAAGTTGGAGGCGTGGCTCGACAGTGGCGGCGGGTGAAAATTGACGTACTGAACCAACACGGGAGAAACAGGAGAGTAGGCGATGGGCGAAACAGAGGCAGCGATTTCCGTGTGCGAACTCGTGCGCGG
>CALCOR010000267.1 GCA_937897085.1 uncultured euryarchaeote
AGCGTGCTCGCTTCCGGAGATGTTTATCACGAACTGCCAGTAGCGCCAGGCGGCAACCGACAATGTAGCGAAGCGATGCAGATTGGGCAGCGCTGTGTGCTCGGTTGCGGTTAATTTTCGCACGGATTCATAACCGGACAATATCGCTTGCCAGCGTTCTGTGACCGGCTCACCATCCTGCCATCCGAAGCCGACGAAAGCCATCACCAGATCGAGTGCAATCGCTCCCGCGCATATCTCCTCGAAGTCGAGCACTGCGAGCACTTTTCCAGACGTGCCGAGAACGTTGTCAGGAAACAGATCACCGTGGATGATGCCATTCGGTAGGTCATCAGGAATGTCTTCCTTCAACCGCACAGCTTCTTGTTCCAACTGGCGCAGAAAAGGGGACCAAGCACCCTCCGAATCAGCGTGTTCGAACATGTCCTCCCAGAGTCTAAATCCCATGTAATAGGATGAACTGAGTCCATCACAAACAGGTACAGCGTGCAGTTGAGCCATTACTTCACCCAATGAATACAGTGAGTCAGAATCGGAGGCAAGCCAGCCCGCCTCCACGAACGGCAGCAGCATCCAAGCGAGACCATCCTTGATCAATATCCGTTCACCTCCACTCAACTGTAACGGAACGGGCGTCGGGAATCCATGCTCAGCGATCCAACAGGTGTGTGCGATCAACTCCTCGACCTGTTCAGGAGTTCGTTCGTTCCAGACCTTGAGCACCAGTCGCGTACCATCGGCCAGTTGCAGCAGGAAGTTTGAGTTGGCCCAGCCACCTTCCAGTGGTGAGATACCCACGAGGCCCGCCATCCCGGCAGCATCGAGCAGTTCAGCAGCATCCTCGGCGCTGACCTGCGTGTAGGCCATCCACTCACCTCATGCGACTTCGTCGAGCACTGAGCGGAAGGCGGCGATGGACCTGCGATGGTCGACTATCCCACAGTGTTCTCTTGCCTTCTCACCCAGGGAATCTCGGTCTGCATGTGCTTGTTTGAGAGCACTCACCCAATCGTCGAGTCCGGAATCAGCGGACACCACGATTCCACCCTCACCGACCGCTTCGGGCTGGGAACCGGTCGCAACCGACACGGTCGGGACGCCGAACAACCCAGCCTCGTTGACCACCCGTCCCCACGAGCCGGTGCTGGCGACGGTCAGCAGGTGCACGTCGCAGCGGCTGAACACCTCCTCGACAGGCGTGTGTCCGTGCCAGGTGGTGTTGGAGAACTTACCCAGTGCCTCGGCGTACGACCCACCACCATGGACATCTACGCGCGCTTCTGGCCATGATTCTGCTAGACGGGGAAGCAGGCGTGTGTAGAATTCAGCACCCTTCTCCGGAGTTACTCCCACGATTGCGATGCGCGCTACATCCAGATCACCGTCTTCAGAGCGTGCAGTCATTCCTTTCTCCCGCATCTCGTTGACTCCGTCGCTGCTGCCGAACCTGCCGGCGAAGTCGACCGGGAGGCGTACGTTCCTGACCGCCTTGACATCGAATGTCTCCGCCACCTGCTCTCCTAGGCCCGCACCCGCGCAACAGACTACCGCCGCCGCTTCGAGACTCGCTCTGTAGATGCCCGGATGTCGGAATTGCAGTTCATCGCGCACGAATACCACGTAGGGAATCCCATGCGCCGAGAATCGCTGTGCAGCACCGGCGGACCAATGCAACTGTGTCACACCTACCACTGGGGTGTCCGCTCCCCTCCGGCTGCTCATGATGGTGGAGATGTGTGAATCGATTGCCTTGGCGAATCCCACATTCGTCTTTCTCAAGTGCCTGCGCTGCAACGACTTGCGTGGTTGCCCACTCTTCTCGGACAGTCTCCACGCCAAACCTGACCAGAGATCCTCCACAGGTAGGTCGAGCGCCCAGCGGGCGATTTGGGAATCCTCAGTCAACTCTGTTGGCGCGCCGCGCGCGCCGCTCTGGAGAGCACTGACCGACCAACCCTGTGTGAGCATCGAGTCTGCAATATCTTGGCCCGGCTCAAGTGGCACGTACTCTGGAGCGACATCGGCCAGCGGTCCGGGAACTCCCACGCCCTTGAGCAGTGTTGCCAGACTCATCTCGGCGCCACCTGCCGGCGGGTCGAGGTCGCGCACCGCTGCGATGAGCAGCCCTGACATACCCCTCGCTCATCGCCCTGCGCTCATCACATCACCGCTCCAGCGAGCCTTCTGAACGCGTTCCGGCAGCATCATAGCAAGAAGTCGGCACGCCGCTGGCGCATGGCGTTCAGTATTGCGGTCGTCGGCACCGGATACTGGGGCCGGAATCACCTGCGTACGCTCGCCGCGCTGCAGACTGAGGGGTTGCTCGATCGGCTCATCGTCTGCGATGTGGATGAAGTGCGCGCAAGGGAGATGTCCGAAGAGTTCGGCTGCGACTGGCACACAGACGCCCTTGCTCTCAAGAAGCGCTTCCGCATCGATGCCGCCACCATTGCCACACCTACACCTCAGCACGCATCTCTTGCTATTGCACTCATGGAGCAGGGGGTGCATGTGCTCGTCGAGAAGCCCTTGGCCATGAATGAAGTCGAGGCCGAAGAGGTAGTTGCCGCCGCCGCCGCCAACGACCGTGTACTGATGGTCGGCCATCTGTTCCGTCATCACGCTTCCATTCGTGAAGCGTGTGAGATGATCGCACGCGGGGAGCTCGGGCCGATTCTACACATCGAATCCGATCGCCTCTCGGTACGCGCACCCCGGCCCGACATAGGGGTCATCGCCGCGCTTGGCATCCATGACATGGACATCTGTTGTGATCTGCTCGGAGACGTTTCACCGACATCGGTAACAGCCATCGCCCTTCCATCGGACGAAGAGGGAATCGAGGATCATGCAGTGGTTCATCTGAGGTTCCCAAAGGGCTCTGGGGGCAACCCAAGGGGAGTACCATGCGTAATCTCTGTTTCGTGGAGGAGTCGCATCCAAGGAAAGGTCCGCGACCTGCGTATCATAGGACGCGATGCCAGTCTGCACCTCGATTACCTCGACCATGGGGGATTGTGGGTCCATCGTCACCCAGGCAACGCGCACGGACAGCGATGGGGGGGATTCGATGCCGCACCCCGTGACCGTGTGGAACTTCCTCTCGGCGAGCCGAGCCTGACTGCCGAACTGCGCCGATTCATCCACGCCTCCAAGGGGTTCACTGACGAGCCGTTGCTCACTCCCGGTGCTGTCGGCGTGGCGGGAGTGCGCCTCGTCGAAGCCGCACTGGCGTCCGCTGCTTCAGGGTCAACCGTCACCATCGACCAGCAGGCCGATTGAGCAGCATTCAAGAATCGGCCTTGAATCGGCGACCTGATGGCGCCGAATCTGGCTGACCCTCTGCTCGGCCCACTCTACGACCTCTACGTCGCAGCGCTGGGCGACACGGCTGCCTGGGCACTCGGTCACCTGACGTTGCTGGCCATCGTCGTTCTCGTCGCCTGGGTGTTGAAGAATCGTCACGACGTGATCACCAACCTCGACCTGAGGCCGCGTACCATCGGCGGGGCGCTGGTGTTCGTTGGTTCATTCGTTGCCTTCACATTGGTGTGCAACAGTTTGTTCGGTTTCCCCCTCGGCGGCGCGGTGGTCACCAGTCTCTCGAGCGTTCTGTTCGTGCTCTGGTGCTATCGCTGGTTGGAAGGCGCACGCGTCTAGTGTCGCACTCTCACCCTTCTATCGCGTGATGTCAGGGCCTGATACGTGATTTTCAACGGCCTCAAAGGTTCTTCAAGGGGATTGGGGTCGGCGCATCGCTGGAGTGAGGTGGATGGAGACTTCGTCGGATGCCCCCGTCGTAATCGTACGTGAGCAGACCCGCGTGACGTCAGGGCCAGAGGTCCAGCAGAAAATCATCCACGCGTGCCGCGCCCTTGCATCCATCCTCAGGGGAACGCTGGGTCCACGCGGGCTCGACAAGGGACTGTACAAGTCGAACGGTGAATTCGCCGTCACCTCTGACGGAGCGCGCATCATCAACGACCTACTCATCAAGAATCCAGGAGCGAAACTGCTCGTCTCCCTAGGCAAGTCACAGGAGAGCGTCATCGGGGACGGGGTCACTTCGACCGTGCTGTTCGCCGGCGCGCTGCTCGATGAAGCGAGCAGGCTCCTGCGCACAGGAGTGAACCCACTTGTTATCGTGGACGGATATCAAGCCGCACTGTCTCATGCGCTCACACGCCTTGACGAGTTGGAGATCACGGTTGCAGGAGATGATCGAGATCTGTTGACTCAGGTGGCTTGCACAGCCCTGTCCGGGCGAGTCGCCGCCGCTGAGAGCGAGATGTTCAGCACGATGATCGCCGATGCTCTCGACACCGTCACCCAGCAACAGGGAGACTCCACCCGCTGTGAGGCGGAGGATGTTCTGTTCGACAAGTTGGAGGAGGGCACCCTGTCCGATTCATGCCTCATACGCGGTGTGGTCTGGAAGAAGCGCATTCCGCTGACGCGCATGGCTGGCGTGCGCACCGATGTGTGCATCGCAGTGCTGCACGCTGACCTGAAGCCACCTGAGATTAGGCGCGATGCGGAGATAGAGTTCAGCGAGGTATCCGCCTACGAGGAGTTCATCGCCGTCCAAGAGCAGGCCCGTGAACAGCTTGCAGAGAGTCTGCTCGCTAGCGGTGCCGACCTGTTCTGCTGTTCGGGTGAAGTCGATCGCAGCGTGCTGCACAAACTGGATGCCGCCGACGCTATGGTCATCGCTGACCTTGACGAGCAGCAATTACGTCAGGTCGCTCAGGCGAGTGGCGCCAATGTGGTCGAGCATATCACCGACCTTGGCAAAGACGACCTCGGCAGGGCAGCCAGCGTCAACGCGGAATCGCGCCAATCGACAGACGAGGTGCAGGACCGCATCATCATCGATGGCTGTGAAGGACCGCTCGTAACCTGCTTAATCGCAGGAACGGCCTCTGCTGACGAGGTCATCCGCGGCCTTTACGATGCTTTGCGGGCGACCAGCCTGACCATTCGTGAAGGAGCGGTGCTCACAGGAGCCGGCAGCGCGCACATGGCAGCATCACTCTCAGTCATCGAAGCCGCCGAAGCGGTAGGGGATAGAACCAGGCTGGGCATCGAGGCATTCTCACGCGCTCTAGAGGTGATTCCGTGGACACTGGCATCGAACTCCGGAGCAGATGCGCTCGATGCTCTGCTGGAACTGCGTGCCAGCCAACGCGAGGCAGGTCCAGCAATCGGCGTCCGCGCCGATGGAACGATCGGCGATGTCAGCGCGGTGCTCGAGCCCGCGCAGAGCATCATCCACTCGCTGGTCACCGCCACCGAGACAGCCTGCAGCCTGCTGCGCTGCGATCAGGTGATCAGTGCCCGCGGCGACTGAACGCGAATGTGACTCGTCCCGAACGTTGCCGGTTGATTCAAAGGCGTAATCGTCATGGAGTTACAACGGGTCCTGCTGATGGGTTCGTCTGAGTTACCCGGTACAAGTTCCGAAGTTCCTGAGCGTAGCGGCAAGGACGCCCCCCGAGCGCTCATCAGCGTCTACGATAAGACCGGCGTCAGCGCGCTTGCGGTCGCACTCGAGGCGATGGGTTGGAGCATCCTCAGCACGGGCGGGACCGCACGTCTGCTCAGGGAGTCTGGAGTGGAAGTGACTGACGTCAGTTCGGTGACGGATCATCCCGAGATATTCGATGGACGGGTCAAGACTCTGCACCCGGCGATTCACGGCCCGATTCTCGCTCGCGGTGACAATCCTGACGATCTGGATACACTGGATAGGCTTGGATACCCACGAATAGACATGGTAGTTGTCAACCTTTACCCCTTCGAGCAGGTGGCCGCGCGCGACCCCCCAGTGGAGATGGATGAACTCATCGAGATGGTCGACATCGGTGGCCCGACGCTCGTGCGCGCCGCCGCCAAGAACCACGCAGACATGCTCGTGCTAGCTGATGTCAGTCAGTATGACGAGGTGCTGCAGATCCTGCAGGAGACCGATGGAGACCCCGCCTCTGTCCCCCTCGATGTTCGCCAGCGACTAGCGCTCACCGCTTTCCAACGCACTGCCGCCTACGACATCGCACTGGCTAACACTCTCGCCGCCCGCTTCAACGGAGCTGACGAAGGGGCCGACGAACTGCCTCCGAAACTGCTGATATCAGGTGGAGTGCTGCAGAACCTGCGCTACGGAGAGAATCCTCACCAGCGGGCCGGATTCTACGACGGCGCCCGATCCGGAGAGCCGCCCACAGGACTCGCTGCCGCCGTGCAGCACCACGGAAAAGCGCTGTCATTCAACAACTACCTCGACCTCGATGCCGCGCTCAGGTTCGCCCGTTCGCTGACCGGCCCCACTTGGGAACAGTGGCCCCACTGCTGTGTGATCATCAAGCACACAAATGCGTGTGGAGTGGCCGTCACCAGCGATCAGGTGAGCGCCTGGGATGCCGCTCTGGCTTCCGATCCTGAATCAGCGTTCGGCTGTGTCATCGCCTTCAACCAGATCGTCACGACCACCACCGCCGAGACGATTGGCGACCATTTCGTCGAGTGCATCATCGCGCCCGGGTTCCAGCCCGAGGCGCTGGAGATGCTGGCGCGCAAGAAGAACCGTCGCCTGCTCACGCTGAGCCCGTTCACCCCGCTTCCTGAAGAACTCCGCTGGCGACAGGTGGACGGCGGCTGGCTATCGCAGACCGAAGGTGCGCCTCAGGTGGATTGGGACGCAGTAGAGTGTGTGACTGAAGCACAGGTAGATGCGCAGGTTCGCGAATTGGCTGCGTTCGGTGTCGCCGTATGTGCGCAGGTGAAGAGCAACAGCATCGTGTTCGTCCATCCTACTGAGACCGGTTTCGCCACCATCGGAATCGGCCCGGGACAGACCAGCCGAGTCGAAGCGGTGAGAATCGCCGCTCGCCGTGCCGGAGATCGAGCGCGGGGCGCGTTGCTCGTCTCGGATGCATTCTTCCCATTCAGGGATGGCATCGACACGGCTCACGAGATTGGCATCACCACGATCGTTCACCCCGGCGGCTCGATCAGGGACGCTGAGGTCATCGAGGCCGCTAACGAGCACGGCATGGCAATGCTCTTCACCGGCGTACGTCTGTTCAGGCATTAGTGATTAACATGAATTGGAAAAACATCTTCGTAACTGGAGCATCATCAGGAGCTTCAGTCGGCTTCTTATTATCGTTAAACGGCTTTTTTGATATCGGCTTTGGCTCTCTTGCAGGTTTTGTAGGTTACACGCTTGGCTCCATTCTTCTATCCGCATATTGTGTAAAAATCATCTCCCAGAAGATAGGCTGTTGTGAACCAAGTTTGAAACTTCTGATTCCAGTATCTTTCCTCCCTTTTTTCCTGCCTGTCCTTGGGCCAGCCTTTGGAGCACCAAGTTCGGGATTGGATTATG
>CALCOR010000268.1 GCA_937897085.1 uncultured euryarchaeote
CAGATTCCACAGATGGACATGGACTGTGACGGAGGGATGTGATGGAACTTCCAGAGCCTCGCGGGCGCGCGCGTAGTCGCGAAGCGGGTGTTCAGGAATTGAGGATGGTTATCCGATGGTCCAGCGGAGCGTGGAGGGGCAGGAATCCCGCCTAGGAACTGGCTCGGAGATGGTCGGTTCAAGATTGTGCCACTTTAGGTGAAATAACCCCCTGAATGATGGACTCAGAGCCCATTCTATGAGCATACATTGTCAGATGACTGTCATACAGATTCATATACCTGCAGTAGTTGTGCCAATTTGAACCGGGAGCTTCCGACCATGACAACGCCGAGTGTGATGATCTCTTTCCGACTCACGGAGGAGGAGATTCTCGAGATCGACAGGCGTATCGGATTCGATGGCATGCGCAACCGGACCGATGTGCTGCGCAGGTCAGTCCACCGCTTCCTTGACCAAACCGCCACACCTGGTGAAGGCAAGGTCATCACAGTCGATGTCGGAACTTCTCTGAACGAGGAACTCAAGGTTCTCGAGGAGCTGCGTAAAATCACACCTGAGCAGGCTGCGATTGCAGGAATCGGACTCTACTACGAGCAGGTGACTGCTGAAATCATCGCGCGGCGTGAGGCGGGTCTTGGGCTCGTTCAGAAGATCGCTGCAGATACCAAGCATGAGGATCATACCGAATAATCGGAAAAGTGGTGAGAGACGTGAGTGATGGGATGCACACGGACAACAACGCGGGGGGGTCTTCGGGCCCCCTCGCACCCAACTCCCCCTCGGTAGAGGCGGAATCGTGCCGTGACGAGCGCCCACCCGCCATGCTCACCCTGGGCATCTTCCTGCTGCGCCAGCGCGCACGCACGGCGATGGTCAGCATCAACAAAGAATCACACAAACCCCTCCCCGAGTATTCGGGGACCCCTATCACCGACGATTTGTGAAACATCGTCATACCCCTCCCCCCTTCGGGGGGGACCCCGACTGCATCCAGCCGAGAGGCTGTCTCGCTGATGAGCGAGCAGCGCGCGCTTCCCAACCTTATTGAGCGGTCGCTCGCCACGCGGCGTTCCGTGACTGAATCAGCCTCCGTTCGCAAGCCAGGGCATCTTGCTCACGCGACCCTGCGTAGTGGACAATCAGAGATGATCGAGGACGCATGGACAGCGCTCTCAGCCGGTGGCTCGCTGCTCGCTGCGGCACCGACTGGGATCGGAAAGACGGCTGCAGCGCTGTCTGCGGCTCTGGATGTGCAGAGCAGTTCAAGTCGCAAGTTGACGATCTTCTTCCTGACAGGTCGCCAGGCACAGCATCGCATTGTCGTCGAAACGGTCCGCCGCATCAATGAGCGCCGCGGCGAACATGTACCGAAGGTGAGTCTTGTCGACATGATCGGTCAGCAGGGGATGTGCATCAACGAGATCTCCGGGGAGTTCCCAGCAGTGTTCTCGAAGTTGTGCGCCTCGCTGCGCTCGACGCGAAAGTGCATTCCGTTCGTGCGCGATTCACCCGGGCTGCAACTGCGTGTGTTGCAGGACCCGCTGCACGTGAGCGAGTTGGTTGAGATGTCGCGCCGCCACGTGGAGGACGGACGAGCGAGCCCCACCTGCCCGTGGAAGGTAGCGCGGACCGTGGCTGGCCGAGCGGACATCGTGCTGTGTGACTACAACCATCTGTTCCATGAGCGGGTGCGCGAGGTGTCGCTGGAGGCAATGGGAGTCTCCCTCGATGATATCCTCCTGATTGTAGACGAGGCCCACAACCTGCCCGACAGAATTCGCAGGGGGATGCAGCGCACGCTGACGACCACACTGGTTCGGGACGCGCGACTCGAGGTGCAGGAGCACAGGGAACAAACGCAGCAGGAGCAGGAGCGACAGGATGGAGACCTCGATGCGGAACAGGCTCTGGTGGGCGACCTGCACAGACTGGAGGCCGCGCTGGAGCGGATGCATCGAGACCTGTCAGCGTGGTATCGGGTGCATGATGTCACCCTCACGCGTGGTGAGCAGAGGGAACTCGAGGTGACCACAGTCGACATGCTGCAGGTCATCGAAGGTGCGCTCTCAGAGGAGGTCAGTGGGGGTGGTCTGCAACTGCCGGCCGTGGTGCGGATGCTGCTCACCGTGGAAGTCGAACTCGATCCTGACGAGACCGATGAGAAGGACACTGCAGCCACGCGGTTGGCCGAACTTCTCGGCTCGGTGCATCGCTTCCGCGGTGACGCGGCGTTGGCGCTGGTCTTCGGACGTGTCGGAGACACTCCGCGCGTGACGACGCACCTGCTGGACCCAGGTGTGGTGGCCGGTCCGGTGTTCTCTGAGGTGCACGGCTCCGTGTTGATGTCCGGGACACTCTACCCACCAGAGATGTACTCCGACCTGCTCGCGCTCCCCGATGACCGTGAATTGCTCTCCAACCAGTACCCTTCTCCCTTTCTCTCCGATCGCCGCCCGGTCGCCATCGCAACACAGGTAACGACTCTCTACGGTCGACGCGGCGAGCAGAACACCAAGGCGATTCGTGAGCACCTGTTGGCGCTGCTTCAGGAGACTCCCGGTCATGTTGCTGTCTTCCTCCCATCCTACAACCTGTTGGAGGAGATCATCGGCGAGGGGTTCTGGCCCGGACGCAGGCTGTTGCTCGAAGAGCGCGGATGGAGCAAGAGGCGTGTCGATGGGTTGCTGCGCGAGTTGCATCTGGCGCGTAGCACCGGAGAGCGAGTGCTGCTGGCAGGTGCCTTCGGGGCGAAACTGGCCGAAGGTATCGATTACGAGGCCAATCTGCTCGACGCGGTTGTGTGCGTCGGTCTTCCAGTAGCGCCCCCTTCGGTCGAATCCGACGCTCGCAAGCGCTACTACGGAACGAGGTTCGGAGGTAATGCCTACCGCTACGCGGTGCAGCAGCCTGCGCTGAACAGCGTGCTGCAGGGGATGGGCAGGCCGATTCGCAAAATCGGTGACCGCGCCTTCGTGCTGCTGCTCGAAGACCGCCTGCTCACCCCGAACTACTCTCGGCTGCTCCCGGATGGGCTCGAGATGCTCAGGTGTACCTCCCCCGAGGTCACCCGCAGGCATGTGCGTCGCTTCTTCAAACGTCATCCCAAGGG
>CALCOR010000269.1 GCA_937897085.1 uncultured euryarchaeote
ACACAGGTAGGCCGTCGAGCACGGTCTGGCCACCCTTGCCGGGAGTCACGCCACCGACGATGTTCGTGCCGTACTCGATCATCTGTCCAGCATGGAACATCCCCTGCCGGCCGGTGATGCCCTGCACGAGCACCTTGGAGTCTTCATGGATCCAGATGGACATCAGGAGTCACCTCCAGCCAACTCGACAATCTTCTGCGCACCCTCGGCGAGCGTCTCGACGGAATGGATGTTCAGGCCGCTGTCATCCAGCAGTTTTCGCCCTTCGGCGAAGTTGGTGCCCACCAGCCGCACCACCAGTGGGTCCTCGAGACCGAGTGCCTCGGTCGCCTCGATGATGCCACGGGACACGATGTCGCAGCGGACTATGCCGCCGAAGATGTTCACCATGATTCCCTTGACATTCTCATCGTCGAGGATGATCTCGAACGCCGTCTTGACGGCCTCCTCTGTCGCTCCTCCGCCGACGTCGAGGAAGTTGGCCGGCTCGCCCCCGTAGAGCTTGATGACGTCCATCGTCGCCATCGCCAGCCCGGCCCCGTTGACCAGACACCCGATGTCTCCGTCGAGTTTCACGTACGACAGACCCGCCTCCTTGGCGCGCACCTCGGTAGGCTCCTCCTCCGACAGGTCGCGCATTTCAGCACGCTCGGGGTGCCTGAAGGCTGCGTTGTCGTCGAAAGAGACCTTGGCGTCGAGCGCTACAATCTGGTCGTCACCGGTGAGCACGAGCGGATTGATCTCCACCATCGAGCAGTCAGCGACGAGGAACAGGTCGACCAGAGGTGCGAGCAGGAGTTGGAACGACTGCAGCGCGTCCCCATCGAGTTCGAGCGCCGCCCCGAGCGCGTGCCCATCCTCCCATGAAATGCCGAACTCAGCGTCGAAGTGCATCTTGTGGATTGCCTCAGGGTTGCTGGCGGCCACCTCCTCGATGTCTATGCCGCCCTCGCGACTCGCCATGATGAGCGGTAGCCGCTCCTCGCGGTCCACGAGGATGGCGAGATAGAACTCGTGAGCGATGTCGCACCCCGCCTCGACGTAGAGATTGCTCACGATCCTCCCCGCGGCACCAGTCTGCTTGGTGACCAGACGGTTCCCGAGGATGTTGGCGGCGTATTCGAGCACAGCATCACGGGACTTGGCGATCTTCACGCCGCCCTGCATCACCAACTCGCCGCTGTCAGGGTCGAACAGGCTCCCCTTCCCACGGCCACCGGCATGGATCTGCGCCTTGACGGCCACGAGGTCACAGCCCAGTGAATCCCACGCTTCGCCCGCCTGCTCGGCAGTTGTGCAGTGAACGCCTTGCTGGACCGTCACTCCGTGTTCCCGGAACAACTCCTTGCCCTGGTATTCGTGGATGTTCAGCGAGAATCACCTCAAGGATGACGCCGCGACCGGCGAGACCTCCTTCAAGTTCACGACGCGCACGCGAGGGTCTGCTGACTCAACGGAGTGAACATAATGGCCGGCTACCCCGTCCGCTAGAGCATGATGAACTTGAGCAAGAATCTCTACGTGTTCATGCTGGCACTGCTGATTGTGGCCTCTGGCTGCTTCGGGAGCGGAACGACAGAAGGTGATGAGGAGGTGGGATCGACTGTGAACA
>CALCOR010000270.1 GCA_937897085.1 uncultured euryarchaeote
CAGTGGCCAGATAATGAGCAGCCAATTTTGCACCGAACTGAGTCGCGCCGAAGATCGCGACCAACGGGACCGAAGGCCAATCCGGATCCTGCAGACCAACGCCCGTCGTGATGGTCGGGAATCCTTCCGTCGAACGGGCGACGAAACAGAGCAAGTCACCCTCTTGGATGACTTCGTTGCCATTGACCAGACTCCCGCCCTCAGAACCGGATTTGATCGCATAGATCGATGGGATGTCGACAATCCAATTTCCGACCTCGCCGGTGGTCTTGCCGATCAGAGCAGAATTCTGCATCACCTCAGCCACGGCAATCCAGGCGTTGTCACCGAGTGGCAGGATCTCCTCTACCGAGGGTGCGAGGAGTCCTGCTGCGAGTTGTTTGACGATGTCGTCAGAGGCACAGACGATGTGGTCAGCGCGGCTCCACCGTTCGAGCGGACCCGCGCCGCGATTCTTGTCGAGCATCGTCGGGTCGCGAATCGTGGCGATGGTGATCACGCCACGAGTCGCGCGATCACCGACCTGCTCACTGTAGACACGCTTGGCAAAGGCACAGCCTAGCAGGTTGATTTCATCGCTGTTCGTGCATAGCACGACGATCTCTGCATCACTGATGCCGGCTCGCAGCAGAGAGTCTCGGGACAGGGCATTGCCGGTGATGAGGAGACAATCAATGGATTGCGACTCGTTGATGGCGACTGGGTCGGGGTCGATGAGAGCGACTTGACGCTTCTCATCGCGCAGCGCTGCTGCGACACCACGGCCGACTTCACCGGCTCCGATGATTATCACTCGCATTATGCGGCCGTCCTTCAGCGGAGTGCCTTTAATCATGACTTCTTCAGAAGCCACTTATCAATCATCAGACGACTGCGACGCTGTTTGCGAAGACGTTCGTTCATTCTTCCTCAAATACCCTGTGGCCGGGTATCCGTTGCTCCGCCGCACGTTCGTGTTTGGCGGTTCCTCGAATGGTTCGCCGGTAGGCCTGCGAGGCTGCAGGGGTCATTCCTGCAGGCAACCAATTCCGCTGCGAGGAGTCCCAGAGCAGGACTAGGGCTGGGGCGACGAAGATGAGGAGGATTGGGGTAAAGACAGCGAGCACGGTCGCGATTATGAGAATCGCTCGTGCGAGCGTACTGGTGAAGAATGTACGAGCACGCTGGTGCTCGATTATTCGCGAGCCCTGCCAGGCTGTGATCATCGCGTGACCGAAGCAGGCGGTTAGGGTCAGGGCGACGGCGACGGCGATGTTGATGGCTTCGAAACCAGTGGTTCCTGGCCAGACCTCTGGGTCGAAGAGGCGCACATTGAGATGGGCTGCGCGCATCGAGCCGAAACCCAATCCGAGTGTCCAACCATAGGGCGCACTGGCCCGCAATCCAACGGTTCGAGGGCGACCGAGGAGGAACAGAGCGAAGGCTGATTCGGCCATGGCGATGACCAGGGCGACAGCGCCGATCCAGACGATGTTGGCGGTTTCCGATCGGATGTTGCTCAACAGCAGAGCATCGATGGCGCTGGCGGCGAAAACTCCGGCGACGAGTCCGAACATCAGTGTCTTGACGGCGCCTGAGAGATCGTAGAATCCAGTCATCCGTGCGATGGTGCCGCGCCAGCCGGCGTAGATTCCAATCAGGCCGATGGCGAATGCGAGTTGCATCTGCACCATCGGCAGGGGTGCTACGGCCATGTCTCTCGCACGGCGCCCATGATTTCAGACCAACGGACCGATTATGACGCTCATGACCGAGAATAGGGGGGTTAACTTGTCTTACATGGTCAAGAATCGGGAACACGGACGTCAATCATGGCACGGCGAGCCCGATAACGTTCAAACCACACCCAAGAGACCCGCAGTCCATGGCACTCGAGGGTCTGAAGAATCGCATCCTCAGCTCCGTCGGTCTGCTCTCGGGCAAGCGCGAGGCGGATGAGGAGGCTATTCGCGAATTGACCAAGTCGCTGAGACGAGCGCTGCTAGAAGCCGATTTCAATGTCAGACAGGCCAAAGAACTCACCGAACGCATTGAGCGCCGTCTCCTCGAAGAGCAGCCACGTCCCGGAGTCCGTCTCGACACGCACGCGATGAATCTCATCTACACCGAACTGGTTCGATTACTCGGGCCGGCTCGAGAAATCAGACCTCATAACGAGACGGTCCTGATGGTGGGCCTCTACGGACAGGGAAAGACCACCACCACGGCCAAGATCGCCGAATGGTGGCGCCGGCATCACGGCGTCAAGGTCGCCGTCATCGAAGCCGATGTGCACAGGCCCGGCGCCTACGAGCAACTCTGCCAGCTTCTCGAAGACTCACCCGTCGAAGTCTATGGTGAGCCAGGCGAGACCGATGCTGTCAAGATCGTTCGAAACGGAATCGCAGCGGTCGGAACTGCTGACGTGGTTATCATCGACACAGCAGGCAGGGACAGCCTCGATGAAGGCCTGCGTGAGGAATTGTCACGCATAGCTAAAGTCGCCAACGCGACCGAGCGCTTCCTCGTCATCGACGCACAGGTCGGCCAAGCAGCCGGCCCAGTCGCCCAGACTTTTCACGACCTCGTCGGAGTCACGGGCACGATCGTCACCAAACTCGATGGAACAGCCCGCGGAGGAGGTGCACTCAGCGCGGTCGCAACAACAGGCGCACCCATCGTATTCGTCGGTGATGGGGAACGC
>CALCOR010000271.1 GCA_937897085.1 uncultured euryarchaeote
CCCGCACTGTGGGTTGACAGGAATTCATCCCCTGGTGGCGATGATGTGGATGCGAGGATCGGGTTCTTCCTCTCCGATGACCGATCCTTCACAACGGAGGAGATCGAGGCGATGGATGCATCCATGCCTGCCCGCTCTCTCGGAGAGCAGTGGATCCAAGGACACTCGGCAATCGCTGTAGTTCACCATCTACTGGATACTGCTGTTGAACTCAATCTCGGCGAATGAGATGTCAAGCGCTCAACCAACGCGGGAGTCCGTGGATATCGGATTCGAGTGCTGCTTCGAGCAGGGAATCCGGGATGGCCAACGGATGGGTCTGGGGCCAAGTCGGTAGGGTAGTAATCGAAGTGCTGCCTGCGGCGATGGCGTCTGCGTCACCGCCCTCTACCTCCTCCAGAACAATCTCCTTCGCGCCGATACGGCAACTGTGCTCATCAAGTTCGACTGAACTCATCTCAATCGCCCCGCGATACCAGCGAGCACCTAGTCGAGTCGTCTGATAGCTACCATCCCATTCACCAGCGCAGTTCACGTTGAGCAGAACATCACCTCGTTGGAACGCCATCATGAGCGCGCCCATGGAAGAGCGACCATCTCGCTGTTCCGGTCCGCGGATTCCGTGAGGGCGCAATCGGTTGACTGGGGTGCCCGGCAATGATTCAGTAGCAGCTTCCACAACCCTGAGCGTCGCTTCCACGGCGTGGGTGTAGTCTTCGTTATCGAAGGTTCCGTGACTGGTTGAGATCGCCGGCATGCCGTAGACCGCTGCCTGCCGAGCGGCGGCAAGAGTCCCTGAGTGAAGGATGTCGATTGACACATTCGGACCGTGGTTGATCCCGCTGATGCAGAGGGCGGGCGCCATGCCTTCAGGGAAAAGTTGCTCACACTCCTCGAGTGCCAGGATGACTGCGTCGCAAGGTGAAGCGGCCAAGCTCACCATCTCTACAGGAGGTCCGCCTGCTTCCAAGTCCAGTCTGTCGCGCAGATCATCTCGGTTGGCCACCACTAGGTCCTGATGCAAGGTCAGCCGCATCCCGGATGCGCTCTGCTCCTGCGCTGGAGCGAGGACCAACAGTGGGAATCCTCGATTGTGCAATGCATGTATGAGTGCGTGCAGACCCGCTGCCTCGATGCCGTCGTCGTTAGTCAGCAGTATGCAGGGGCGTGCCACGACTCACTCCTCGCTGCTGCCTGACTGAGCATCTGTATTCAACTCATCCAAACCCAAACTCACCAACAGGACCCCAGCTATGAGCAGCGGCCCGCCGAGCCACGTCCACATCCCGGGAACACTGGTAGTGCCCAGCCCCCATCCGAGGAGCGAACCGATCAGGGGTTCGAGCACGACCGCGACGGAGATCACCAGCGGTGGGAACCAACGCAGCACAGCGTTGATTCCCGTGTGCCCAACCATTCCCGGACCGAGAGCGAGGTAGGCGATGTACGGCAGCCAGACGAGAGAACTCCATCCAAGCACTGCAGACGCAGCGGGGATGGCGCCCCAGGCAGCCCCCTCCATCCAGACGGCGGACAGTGCCAGCATGACGGCGGCGATGAGCGTGACCGGGAAGGCGTAGACGAACAGCGGCATCCATTCCCTCAGCACCCGCCCAGCGGAGAGGTATCCTACGATGGCGACCGCACCGAGGAAGGCGGCGGCATCGCCGGCCAAGGTAACCTCACCCTCCGAACTGATGCCCATAAGAACCACGGCAGCACCTAGGAAACCGAGCACAGCACCGAGAGTCTGCTGCCGGTTGGTCGGTCGTTTGAGCAGCCAGAGTCCGGCAACGAAGACGAGTGGGTGGGCGGTTACGAACAGCAGGCTGTGCGTGAGCGACGTGTGGTCAAGTGACCAGACCCAACTGCCGAAGTGGATCCACAGACACAGCCCGGAACCGATGATGATCCCGGTCACCTTCGGTGTTCTGGTGCGCCCCCTAGCCTCCTCGTCCATGCCGCGATACTGCCATACCGCCAATGGTGCCAGGAATATGGCGGTCAATTGCAGCCTCCATGAGGCGCGGAGCAGCGGCTGCACCTCGTCGATCAGTTGGAACACCGGTCCAGCGCTCGACACAGCCAGCACTGCCGCTGCCAGCAGGAGCCAGGCGTGCAATGGAGGAGACTCGCGCGCCATCGCGCAGCCCCCTCAATCCAACTCCGCTTCCATCAACTGATCTTTGGGACCAATGATGCCCGCCTTGCGGAACAACATGTAAATCGAACCTGCTAACAGCACGTTGATCATGATGAACGAGCCCATTCTCACCCATGGATACCAACCCAGATCCCCCATCACTTCTGTTCGCATGACCGGATCTCCGGTTTCATTCAGCAATGGTACTCCTCCGACCATCTCAGGCACGTCCTCACCTCCACTGGGCAGTTCATCAACAGCAGCCAACGCCGCCGATTCGACACCTAGGAACGCCTCGCCGGTGAGCATGCCAGCGGCAATCATGAATGTAGCGAGCAGCAAGATGGCGCGCGTCCGCTCCGCTACCTTGTTGCCTTCTTTGGAGCGTATCTTCTCCACCTTAGGCTTCAACTTGCGCTCTTCCCACCAGTCACGCGCTCCACCGCCGATGAGCATCGGGAAGGTCATCAGCGTCGGGAGATACATACCAAGACCGAACGACGTCCCCATTCCAGTAGCCCACTCAGCGAAGCAGCCGAGCGCGAAACCTAGTGCCAGCGCCCTCAGATCACCCTCACCCTCTGCGAGCAGGATGGTGAAGGTGGCGAACGCGTTCGCTTGGGGGGCCACCAGATCTATCTTGCCCTCAGCGAGCATGATTGAGAGGAAGATGGCGATTCCGGCGCCTAGAATCGAACCGGGGACCACCCCCATGATGTTGCCCTTCGAGATGTGATATGGTCGATTACCGATGTACAGGCTGTTCTTGTAATCTGCAACTACTGTTCCGGACATCGAGATGGCCGAGCCGAACACCGTCGTGCCGACCAACCCCATCAGAATCGCTTCCTCCTTGGACAGACCCAGCGTATCGCGGAAGTTCAGGAACAGCCCGAGCAGCATCAGCAGCACGATGAATGAGGTGCCCGAGACCGGCTCGATACCCGTCTCACCCATCACGCGAACGGCGATCGCCCCCAGCAGGAAGGTGGTCACTGCGACGACGATTGCGAAAATGATGCTCGGCAACAGCGGAAATCCACCAATGGTGAAGATGACGATCATCGCGATGAAGGAGATGCCGAGGAAGATGGGGATGTGGTAGAGCGGCCACTCATACCACCCCTTGCCTTCGATGTACTCCTCACCCTGCTCTCCCTGAAACGCTTTGGCGATGTCCCCGAAGATGTTCTTGAAGGTAGGGGCCATCTTGAACAGGCCTAGGAAACCCCCTCCGAGAATCGCTCCTATGGCAATCAGTCGAATCAGTGTACTGTAGGCCACAATCTGAACAACCGGGCTGTATGGCTGAGTGTTGGGATCTCCGACATCGGAAAGGAGGAAGTAATCGCCGAGCGCCGCGAAGTACACCGGCACGTCGAGAATGACTGCCAGCGGAACGAGGTAGAACCAAGCGACCAACGTACCGAGATTCACGAGCACCGCCACGCGTGAGCGCATGAACCAGCCGATGGCGAACAGTGTCGGAGACATTTCGACACCCAGGTAGGTGTATTGGAATGGATTCAAACTCCCCTCTTCGTAGTGCGTTACTCCGCGCGATACTCCATCCCATGTACCATGATTTCCATCGACTGATTCCACTCCGGCAGGCTGGTGAATGGCTCGCTCGCTGAAGATGCTTGCAAGGCCCGTCCCAAGAAACGATAACTTCTGTGTGACAACGTCTGCAATCGATGCGGGGACCCCATCGAGGTGGCGCTTCCAAGAAATTGGGTAGTCAATGACGAACATGAACGCCATCGACAGTACTGTCCATAGACCAACTGTCTTGAGTGACTCCTTCGCCTGATCAGCGGCACCTACATTCACGTCGCAAGCGATGTCGAGCAGGACCAATGTGGCCTCGAACCCAGGCATCGGGAGCGGGTCCTCGATCAGCCAAACCCTGCGGAAGATGATGAAATACATGATACCTAGAAATCCGGCGAACATCGATGCTATGATGCCGATGAACGCCAACTGCATCGTATCGATGTCCGTCAGCAACCGTCCACCGGAGACGATGTATTTGTCACTGGAGGCGAGCAGGAAGATTGCAGGGAATGTGAAGATGAAACCTGTAGAAGCGTGAGTGGCGCCGGTGGTAGCCGAGGTGGCTATGTTAATCTCGGAAGGTGACCAACGCAGTGCCATGCCGAGCAGGTAGGCGACGTACCAAGCGGCTGATACTGCGAGTCCGATCTTCAGACCGATGTAGGCGGTCACACCCGCGAACACAGCTCCGATAGCGATGCCGACGAGTACCTTCCAGAGCGACCAATGCGAGACCTCGAACGCCTCTGCGAGGTTCTTCTCCTCGAGATACTGCTCCAGCAGCCCGGTGTTCAGGTTCTTGTACATCTCTTGGTCGAGCCAGGTCAGTTCTCCAGACTCAATCGCCTTGAGACCCTCAGCGGTGACAGGGCGGCGGTACGACGAACGCTTCACATCACCCACGCTAGCCACCTGCCTTAGGCAGGTGCAACACATGACAGCCGATTCAATACGGTTGCCCTTGCTGATGGTCGGAGGATGCTGCTTGTTAGGGGGGGTTCGTGGAGCGATTGGCCCCTCAGTGGTCGCGAATGATCTTGAAGCGTCCCATCGCCTCCATCCACATGATCTCGCCACCAGCCTCGACGTTCAGACTCTCCTCGTCCGGGAGCACCATCATATCGAAGGTCTTGGCATCCATGGCGTGCACCTCCTCACCTTGGAGATGAGTGACAGTGGCCGAGCCCTTCTCGATTACCGGCACATGGACTGTGTCTGACACGCTGCCGACATGGCTGCGCTTCTGGCCGGTGAACAGGTCCTCGAGTTCGATGCGCGCCTTGGCGCTGCCATGCTTGCCCGGTTTGGACTTCGAGATGCTCAAGATTCGGTAGGCGTCATCATCGATGGCCATGTAGCGGCCGACCTTCAATGTGCGAATCTCGACGCGTGTCGTGCCCGGCATGCTAATCCCTTTCCTGACCCACTTCCCCGGTCTTATCAGCATTGCCTAGCGTAGAGGTTCATGCGTAGTCGAAGAATCCTTGTCCGCTCTTTCGCCCGAGCTTCCCCTCTGCCACCATCTTCTCGAGCAATGGTGCGGGGGCGTATTTGTCGTCCTCGAAGCCTTCGTGCAGGACGTTCATGATGTGCAGCACAGTATCGAGACCGACCAGGTCAGCGAGGGCCAGCGGTCCGATGGGATGATTCATTCCGAGGACCATGATGCCATCGATGGCGTGTGCATCGGCAATCCCCTCCTCGTATGCCAACACCGCTTCGTTGAGCATCGGACAGAGCAGCCGATTGGAGATGAATCCGGGTGAATCGTTGCAACAGAGGGCTGTCTTACCCATCCGCTCCGCAACTACCATCACCGCCTGTGTGACTTCCTCATCCGTCTCATTTCCGACAACGATTTCGACCAACCTCATAATCGGCACCGGATTCATGAAATGCATCCCGATGACGTTGTTCGGCCGCTCAGTACTGCCAGCGATGTCGTTGATTGAGATGCTGCTCGTGTTGCTGGCGAGAATCGCTTCGGACTTGCACAACTCATCCAGTTCGGTGAACAGAGAGAATTTCAAGTCGGGGATCTCAGGGACTGCTTCGATGACGAGATCTGCCTCTTGCGCCGACGAATTCTCAGTCGATGTCGTGATGCGCTCACGGGCGGCATCTGCATCCTCCTGGGACATGCGCCCCTTCTCAACCAGTTTCCCCAACGAGAACTCGATGGTGCTGATGCCGCGCTCGACGAACTCATCGGAGATGTCGATCATCGTGACCTGATAGCCAGCACAGGCAGCCACCTGCGCGATGCCATTGCCCATCTGTCCGGCGCCGATGACCGCGATGCATTCTATGTTCATCGTCCTCTCGACCCCAGTCGCCCAAATAGCGGTTATGCCGAACCTGACTGCCGCGTCACTCGTGAGGCGCCCAGTATCCTGATTCGTCGCGGGACCACCAAACGTCACTGTTCTCAGGCCATTCGAGCCACTCGATGCCATCGTCGTCAACCTCGCCCTGAGTCTCCTCGTGAGGTGCTTCGTAATCCTCTGTCACCACTCCTTCCGAGGCATCCTCAGCCCAATTCTCAGCAGCTTCATCGACCACCTGCAGTGCTTGGTCCAACTCCCCACCGCTCGCTCGCTTGCGCTTAGGTTTGCGCGAGTTAACAGTGACTGCAACGACCAGACCGACAATCACCAGAATCGCCAGTGCAATCGCCACCCACAGGAACGTCGGCAACCCAGAGCTGGATCCATCACCTCCGGTTGCGGGTCCGGTCCAGATTTCAGTGGGGCATCCATTCGCCAGTGAGGAGGAGTCGGCGGGGCACTTGTCAGGCGCGGTTGCTCCTGGGATGAATTCCCCTGGCCAGCCGTACTGCCGGCTTGAGTTCCATTCCGGGTCGTCCCAGTTGTCATAGAATCCATCGCCATCGCTGTCAACCCATTGTGTTGAATCGTAGATCAACGCGTCGGCGCCATCGTCCACCCTCCAGATACTGTCGGGGTCGCTGAATCCGTCGCCATCGGTGTCCGGGCATCCTCGCCGGTCGCCGGTTGAATTACCAACTCTGTTCCTGCAGTGGTCACCGTTCGTGCCAGAAGAGTTGTCCCCCATGCCGTCGCCATCGGTGTCCCTCGTCTGGGTGGGGTCGTTGGGGAAATCGTCGTACGGGTTGTTGACTCCATCGCCATCGTCGTCACGCTGACTGTCGGAGCACCCGTACCAGTCGACCATCGCCACCTCGGAAGTGGGGGTGTCCGGGCAGTCGTCATAGGCATCGTTGATACCGTCAAAATCGCTATCCCGTTCGGATGGTCCGCATCCGTCTTCGTTCACATCATCTATCTCGTGAGGGGGTGTTTCGAGGCAGTCATCAGGGTTGTTCCCTTCCCATCGGTCTCCGTAGCCGTCGCCATCGTCGTCCTCCCATTGGGTCGAATCGCCGGGGAAGTCGTCATCGATGTCCGCATAACCATCACCATCGGAATCAGGGCATCCCACGCGCCCCAGTTCAGTGGATGTGCCGGCTAGCAGCGGACATGAGTCAGGCAGGGTCCCCATCTGCTGGTCCGCGAAGCCATCCCCGTCCGTGTCCGACCACTTGAACGGATCATCAGGCCAGGCGTCACCCCGCTCATCGACCCTGAGCAGGCCATCATCGTCTAGGAAGTAACTGTGGTTGTCGCCGTATCCGTCTCCATCGGTGTCGGCCCATTGGTGGTGGTTGAGGGGGAACGCATCAGCCCCATCGTCAGTCAGCCAGTCGCCATCCTCGTCAGACCACCCATCACCGTCGGTGTCCGG
>CALCOR010000272.1 GCA_937897085.1 uncultured euryarchaeote
CGCGCATTATTGGGTCAGTTCCAATTCACCTCACAGATGGTCAAGACAAAATTGGGTGACCTCAGCGGCGGGGAGCGAGCACGAATCGCCATGTTGAAACTATTGTTGGAGGAGAATAACATGTTACTGCTCGACGAGCCGACCAACCACTTGGATTTCGATGCAAAAGAGGCTCTGGAGTCCGCTTTGCAATCCTACGATGGTGGAATTATCGCCGTCAGTCACGACCGTTGGTTCCTCGATCGAGTTTGCGATACCATTTGGGAACTTCCTGGTGATGGCACTCTGCGAGTCTGGCCGGGCAACTACACTGACCATCTTCGACACAAGCAGCGGATGGCATCTCGGTGATTCTAGTCAAGGCTGTTGGAACGGTACCCTGCACTCGTGTGTGAGTAGGGGCGGATCACTCTACTGTCACTGACTTTGCGAGGTTGCGAGGTTTGTCGACGTCACAGCCCCTGGCGAGACCCGTCTGGTAGGCGAGCAGCTGCAGCGGGATGACCGTGAGCAGCGGGGATAGCATCGGATCGGTGCTTCCGACAGAAATCGGGATGTCCGCCTCCTCGGCGATGTCGTCGCCTTCCTCGTGGATGAGGATAATCTTCGCACCGCGGGCGCGGCACTCCTGGATGTTGGAGACCGTCTTCTGCTTGAACTTGTCATTCGGCGCAATCACGACGACTGGGCTGCCCTCCTCAAGCAGGGCGATTGGTCCGTGCTTCATCTCCCCCGCGGGATATGCTAGACAAGGGATGTAGGCCACCTCCATCAGTTTCAGCGCACCTTCTCGGGCTACCGGAGCGGATGGCCCGCGGCCCAGGAAGAGCACGATTTTGGCGTCCTGCACCGCCTCCACTGCCTCGGAGAGGGGCCCCTGGTCCGCCAGATAATCCTCGATCTGGTCAGGTAACGCCTCCAGCGCCTTGACCAACTTCACTCCCGGTTCCCTGGTGAGTGAGCGCGCCCTCCCGATCTGCAGAGCGAACAAGGTGAGCGCGGCGACCATGTTGCTGAACGCCTTGGTCGAGGCGACCGCCTGCTCCGGGCCAGAGTGGATGTAGACACCTTGTCCGCACTGACGGGCGATCGATGAGCCGACGACGTTGATGACGCCCATCACCTGGGCATTCTTCAGTTGGATCTCCTTGACTGCGGAGAGCGTGTCAGCGGTCTCACCGCTCTGGCTGACGGCGAAGTGCAGCGCCGCTGGGTCGATGACCGGGTCGTTGGAGCGGAACTCGCTGGCGACGTGTGCGAGGGCGGGCACGCGCGCCAGCCGTTCGATGGCCAGACGGCCGACCTGACAGGCATGGAGAGCAGTGCCGCATCCGATCAGGCGAACGTGCGGAATCGCCTGCAACTCCTGTGGAGTGAGATTGAGTCCACCCAGTTTCGCATTGCCGTCGGCGAGCAACATGCGTCCGGATATGCATTGGCGCAGGGCTTCGGGCTGTTCATGGATCTCCTTGAGCATGTAGTGCGGGTAGTCACCCAGTTCCGCCTCGCCCCAACTCTCATCGATGGTGGTTATCTGAGCGCCTGAAACACCTCCATCCAAGCGACTGGTCTGGACATCTCCTGCTGTCAGTTCGGCGATGTCACCGTCGTTCAGGATGATCACCCGCTTCGTGTGCGCGGTGAGCGATTGCTGGTCGCTTGCGACATAGGTCTCACCATCACCGATGCCGACGACCAGCGCTGAACCATTGCTGGCGCAGATGATGATGTCCTCGTCGCTGAACACAGCACACAGTCCCCACGTCCCGCGGGTGTGGCTGAGCGCACGCCTCACCGAATCCACAGGGGAGAGCCCGTCTGCACGCGCCCGTTGGACCAGGTGAGCGATCACCTCGGAATCGGTATCAGAGCGCAGCAGCACCCCCTCGGCCATCAGCCAGTTGCGCAGGGCGCGCGAATTCTCGATGATTCCGTTGTGCACGATGGCAACGCTGCCATCCTCGGAAGTGTGCGGGTGAGCGTTCGCATCTGTGACCTTGCCGTGGGTGGCCCAGCGTGTGTGCGCGACCCCGATCGTCCCGGGAAGATTGCTCGGTACGATGGCGGCGAGGTTATCCACCCGTCCGATGCACTTGTGCACCTCGAGCCCACCGTTGCGCACGGCCAAGCCAGCGGAGTCGTAGCCGCGGTACTCCAATCGCCTGAGTCCATCGATGAGCAGCGGCGCTGCTTCACGGAATCCGATGTAGCCGAATATACCGCACATCTCGCATCCCTCTAGATTCTCCGTCAGGCTTCCATTGTATAACCAGCGATGGTATTCCCAATATCACAGTTCAATGTGCTCATCGCACACCGGGCAGTCGACTTTCTTCAGTTCCATGCTCTTGACAGTGAACTTTCCTCCACACTCCGGGCAGGTCACTTCTCGATCTGGTGGAGGGGGTGGGGGCAGGTCACCCAGCGGAGGCAATCCCATGTCCGTCGGTGAAGGCGGGGGTGGTAGGTCATCGATGTCCGCCGGGGAAGGCGGTGGCGGCAGGTCACCCATGTCAGCCGGTGAAGGTGGTGGAGGCAGTCCTTCGGGTCCGGAATCCTTCTCCGCTTCCGCTTCCTTGCTGGCGCGCTCCTTCCTGCGCTTACGCCGCGCTGTTCCAGCATCCTCTGGCTCATCCTCTTCCTCCGACGGCGGAGGTGGCAGGTCCTCGATGGTCACCTTGAGTTCCGGCTCCGGTTCCTGCTCGGATTCGGACTTCTCCTCCGCGTCATCGTCGATCTCTTCGTGGATCAACTCGGCATCTTCGTCATCCTCTATGGCGATGGGGTCATCAAAGTCCTCGAGCACGGCCACCAGAACCTCTTCGCGCCTTCGTCTACCCATCATCCCAGCTGATACTGCCAGCAGTAGAACCGTCGCCATGATGCAGGTTGCCATCAGGATCTTCGTGACGAGTTGGAAGGTGCGCTCATCGAGGTTCATCAGTGTGCGTAGGCGATCGAGGATGGAGGTTTTCTGCAACTCCGGTTCGCGGTCGTCGACGAGCAGGCGGGCGCGCCATTCGAGTGAGGACGAGGTGTAGATGATGTGTGTCTCGCCTGCGTCATCGGAACGGGACGCCAGAGAGAGCCAGCCTTCGGTGAGCGGACCACCGAGTGCTATCTCTGCCTCTCCATCTTTGACGGTGATGAGGCTGTAGTGAATCTGCCGAGAAGCGGGGCCGACAGCGTCGTGAAACACCTGTAGACCGCGGGAGGTGTCGGCGAACCTCAGACTCAGCAATCCGGCTGCTGCAACCCTCTCCGAAGCGATTTCGGTTAGGTTGCTGTAGGTGACGCTCAGCACGAGTTCAGCGTCGTATCCATCCAGTTCGCGCCATCCGGTGACCACGATGTCCTCGCCGTCATCACCCTCAAGCACCGCCAATTGCGCCCCGCCGGCGTCATCGCCCATCGCCTTGCGGAACGCCCAGTTCTGCTCGCCGAAGTTCCCATGCGCGTAGAACACGCCCAGTCGCTCGATGCCAGTAGTGTCGTTTCGCGCGTCCTGGAACAGGATATGCACCAACTCAGAACCGAGCGATATCTGCACTGGGTCGGCAGCGGTCTCGATCACCTCGACCACGGGGATGATCTCACGGGACAAGCGCCAACCCTCAGTTTCAGCGGGGGTATCACTGTCGAGCAAGAACACAGAGGTGATGTCGTCGTAAGTTCCCATCGTTGCCAGGTCCCGGTGGTAGCCAGCGACGGCTACGGTGTCAGAACGGATGTCCATGTCCAGACCCCAGTACTTGCCCTCTGCAAGGCTCAACGGGGTCATCAGGTCGATGATCTCGGTGATGGTGCAGCTGGAATCGATGGTGGTGAACGAAACCGTGTGCAGCGTCAGCCCGAAGTCGTCGACAAAGCGGCGCGTCCAAGCGATGTGCATCTTATCATCGTCGGTTGCTGCGAGTGCGAAACTCCCCGACCATTCGTCCTCCAGTTCCAAGCAGGTGAACAGGTCATAGCGCTCATTCACGCGATGAACCCAGACGCTGCTGCCATCGCTGGTGAACAGCAGGCTCTCTCCCTCGGCGGCGGAGAACCCCAGCGGAACATGGCCGCTCGGCAGGTCTGGACGGCGCGCTCCCTGAAGTCGCGAGGGGTCGACGAGGAGCGTGAACTCCAGTTGATTGTCGCTGGTATCGAGATCTATCTGGTCGCCGTCGACCGTCACCTCGACGCGGAACTTCTCCATGCCCGCCTTCAGTTCGGTGGCGTGGAAGGTGAATGGTACCTCGACGAAACCGGCTCCGGGAACCAAATCGAGCGTGCGGGTGTCGATGACCTCCCAACCTAGATCGGTCCAGTGGTTCAACGACATCGTCGCCTGCAGCGCGAGATCGGCTCCGAGGTTGTCGAGGCGGATGGTCATCTGCGTCTCGCCGTTCGGATTGGGGACCTCCGGGTCTGTGGCGACTGCCCCGGAGCGGAAAGCGAGGTCGACACCGGGAGGGCGTGGGTCGACCGGGAAGGTGATGCTGATCACATTGTTCGATTCGTCACTCTCGTCAATCAGATTACTCGGGTCGATGACCACCTCCAAGGTGTGGTCACCCGCAGTCGTCGGGATGTAACCCAACGATACAGAGACGATATCGGTTGAATCGATGTGAGAGATGGTCTCCACCGTCGCCTGCTCGCCATCCTCGCGTAGCAGGATCATCACCTCGTAGGCGTTCATGTCGCCGCTGTTCCGGATATCCAGATGCACCTTCAGGTAACTGTTGACGTATGCTCGATCGAGCGAGATGCCGTTCTCCTCGATGAGCAGGCTGCTGAACGGCTCGAGGTCGGGGGCAGGAGGCTGGTTATCCACCTCGACGTTGCGCCGCACCTCCTGCGTCGTCCATCCGCTCTCGGTGACCAGACGCACCGAGATTCTCCATGTGCCATCAGCCACCTCGGTGGTGTCCCAAGTCGTCTGCCAGTCTCCTGTATCGTAATCATCTCCCTGACTCAGGTTCTCCGCAGTGCTCCACTGACCGTTACCGATGCGGTATTCGATCCGCTCGCCGTAGACCGCTTTGTACGTTCCCTTGACCGTGGCGTCACCGCTCAGTGATCCGTAGCCGCTCGGCTCCTCAAGGTCGATGACCGTCTCGCCGACATGATGCCATTGCCACGAACTGTTCGACCAGCGACTGATGTCATCCTTGGCGCGGGCTTCAATGAACACGTCCGCCCCATCATGCCAGAGTTCGACGGGTAGGTCGAACCACCATTCGTCCGTTCCGATGGCCAGCGTCCAATCGATTATCGTATCATTGTGGAATGCGGGGTCATAATACCTGACCGACGCCCTGACGTAGACATCCTCGATGGTCCGCTCAGGAGCCCCGTCGTACTCGGGTATCTCCGCCGTCCCCCTGATGCGATAGATCTGCTCGGCGTTGAACCAACTGTCGTTCGTCGGTGACTCCAATTCCACCCAGTTGCCCGCACCATAGTCGGGGTCCACGGTGGTGTTGTTGGTCTGACCTCCGGTGCTTCCCAGTACTCCGGCGCCTTCGAGCAGCGATACCGCGTCAATCATCCCGAATCCGTAATGGTCGTTCCACGGCAGTCCAGGGTCTTCGTCGATGGTGCCGCGGAATTCGCTGTGCTCACGCAGCATCTGCTTCACCTCTTCAGGGGTCAGATTAGGGACGGCTTCGAGCAGGATGGCGACGATGCCGGCGACCGCCGGGGTCGACATGCTGGTGCCGTCGAAATCGATGTAAGAGTCATCGGCCATCGGGCGCGGCTGGCCAGGAACAATCACAGGTGAGGCGGCGTGCTGAGCGGAGAAGATGTGCGAACCAGGCGCGATCACATCCGGTTTCAACTCGTCCCATTCGTCATCGTCGTCGTCGTCGAGCCGCGGCCCGTGATTCGAGTAATCGGCGACGGTGTCATCACCGCGATCGACCGTGTTCTGCTCATGGAGAGCCGCCACTGCGATGCAGCCGTCGGCGGACGCCGGTGACGGGACTCGATTGGTGCCGTCGTTACCCATGGCGCACACAGGCACGATGCCAGAGTCGGAGACGTCGTTCACGGCGCGGGACTGGGCGGTGGTGCCGTTGTCACCTCGGTCAGCTGCTCCGGGAGCGCTAGCGGTGCCGAAAGACATCGACATCACATCAATGCCGTTGCTGGAGTCGTTGTTGCCCCAGTTGGTGTCACGGTTGTTGATCGCCCACTCGATACCCCTGATGACGTCGGCGCTGTTCGCCCTTCCTACATCGGTGAACACCTTCAGGTCCACCAGATACGCTCCGGGTGCCATGCCGGTGTACTGCCGCCGCGCATCGCCAGTGCCCATCGCTATCCCCGATACGTGCGTTCCGTGGCCGGCGGTGTCGTCAGGGTCATCGGAGCCGTCCACATTCGAAGTAAGTGAAGTGGCGTCGTAGCCGGCCACCCACTTCTGGTCGGTGTAACTGGTGGGAACGAGGTCCGGATCATCGTCCTCATCGTCGAAGTCGTTGAGCGAGCGGTGCTCGTTGTCGACTCCTGAGTCAACGACTGCAATCACAACTCCATCTCCATCGTATCCGTAGGCGTGAGCGGAGTGAGCGTAGGTGCTGCTCTGGCGGGAGAGGGTGGCGGGGGCGGCGAAGTCGAGGAAGGGCTCGATGACATCCTGCATCTCGACGACCACGACTCCCGGCATTCTCCAGAGTTCGAGCAGAGCGCTCTGGGGTACCTTGTCCACGATTACAGAGTCCAGATTCGATACGGTGAACAACTTGGCGTCACCATCGGCCCCGACCCATCCGTGTGACCTGAGAACCGTCTCCAGAGCAGATTTCTCGGCCACCTCGGGGTGCCAGGCGTAATCGATCACCAGAGCGACCGTCATGCGACCGTCAGGGGCGAGGATCGCGGTCGGTGAGGGGGAAGAGCCGTTCCCGGCGAGCACGTCCTGCAAGCGGTCGTCGAAGCCGTTGGCGTCCACGTCCGGCCCGAACGAGAACCACCACTGGGAACTCTCAGCACTTGTTGCACCGACTGGGACGGTGGGCATCCTTGCAGGGATGTCACATGGTGTTCCGGATTCGCACAGCAACGGAGGCAGACCGTCGACGAGCTGCGCTGGGCGAGTGCCCCAGGCATCGACCACGGTAGCGTCATCTTCCGCCTCGACTCCCATGGTCAGCAGCAGCGGAGAGAGAGAAGATAGCAGCAGGATGAGCAGTGGAAGCACGGCGAAGGCGTGCTTTCTGTTGACAACGCTCACGCTATTCCTCCATCTTCAGCGGGCCGCGGACGCCCTATAAGGCCAATCAGGAGCGGTGCGGAGGAAAAAATTCCGCTCCAAGGAGCGGATGCACGCGAGGGAAGCGAGGGAAGCGAGGAAGTATGTCCTCACGGCCATTTGACGTGGCGCTTCTCGGAGATGCATTCGAGCCAAGCCAATTCGCCTTTCATCTCGACCTTGAGGCCTCCCTCGCATACTGGGCAGAGCGTGATTTCCGCCAGTTCCTCGAGCCACGCCTGCCGGGTCTCCAACTCATCGCCCTCCTGACGCAGGCTGGCCAGAGCCCTGGCCGCTCGCTTGCTCAATTCCACGCCGGCCGTGGACCAAGGATCATCGGACATGTCCCCCATCTTCTGCTTGAGCGAATCGATGCGTGACGCCTCCGCTGAGGAGGCGGTGGGACCTCCGTCCTTGAGTTCCAGCGGTGTCGGCCCGCTTCTTGCCAGCGGTCGCCCGATGGCGTAGCACAGGAAGAAGCCGCCCACGTGGGCAAGATGGGCGACGTTGCTGCTGTCGTCGAAGCCCCCATACTGTCTCCAGACCTGGAGGATCTCGATCCCCAGACGCAGGAAGGCAATCAGCGCCACTGGCCACTTGCGGATCAGTATCAGGGGGAATTCTATCTCGTCGTGCGGCCAGCAGGCGAGATAGCATCCGAGAAGCCCGAATGCGGCACCGGAGGCGCCCAGTGAGAAACCGTATTCGCCCCAGTGAGAG
>CALCOR010000273.1 GCA_937897085.1 uncultured euryarchaeote
ACCTCTCTTGTCCGCTCAGATTTACGCATACTATCAGTCTCAGCAGCCAATTGCTCGTACATCTTCTCCAGTGCCGCCAACTCAGCCGTGCGGTCACTCAACCCCCCTTCTATGTCGCCTAAAGTGAGTTTCAACTCCTGGACCTGCTCGTCTCGCTCAAACACCTCACGATGCAGTCGGCGTTCCCTGCGTCGGATGGCTTCGTACTCTCGGTTACGTTCGAGCAACCGTCGCTTCAATTCATCGACTTGCTCAACCAGATAATCGTGCTCTGCTGATATCGACCGCGGCCCTTCCATCACACGCTTCAGTTGCGATTCAATTTCCTTGATGCGTAGGTCCCGTGTCTCGACCATCCCGCGGACCTGTTCGACCATATCACGTAACTTTCCTCTTTCGTCATCAAGTGCAGCCGCTTCCACATCACTCGTTTCCAACCGCCTGTGAGCGTCGTCCAACGCTCTGTTGAGTTGGCGCACTTCGTCGGCGGAGATTGAGGTGAGTCCCGCTTCCGCGGCTTTTTCGAGGGCATCCACCAACTGATCGAGTTTCGCTTCCATTTCAGCGATGACCTCGCTTTGTTCGTTTGTCTTGGCTTCCAGTGCGGTGTTCTCTCCTTCCAGGCGCTCTATGCGCATAACGTCGTGCGAGGATGCCAACTCCTCCTTTTCACGGTTCGTCTGGTCGACCATCCGCTCAAGGTGAATGATACGAGAATCACGGTCGCGTAGTTCCTCTTCCAGTTCGAGCAGCCGGGTTCGCTCAGGCGCCCCTAGGTCCTCTCGCTCAGCGAGGTCGAGTTCGAGCACCCTGTTCTGTTGGTTCATATTGGCGAGCGATTCTCGTGCCTGCTTCAGCTCCTCCCAAGCGGTGATCACCTCTTCGACCAACTGGTTGGTGTCTCGGCCAGACAGCACTCCTGCGAGCGCCGCTCTCTCGACATCATCACCAAGCCCAGCGGCTTCAGTTGCGGAAGCGGGGCTAACCATGTTCGACCGAGGTCGTCCCCACTTTCTTGAACCTTCACCCTCAGCACCTGCGTGGGATGAGGTTATCCAGACCCCCTAGGGGTCTGCGAATAGTGGTATTGAACACAGTTCAGTTGATGGCTGTATACTGGTCATCTGGCATCTGCATCGCCAACTTGTACGCCCCATCCGCAACCCGAACGATAGGATCATCCACACACCATACGCGAACGTCACCGATATCCGCAAGTTCGTCAGCCACTCGGTCAGCGATTCCGTCGATTAGACTCCCACCACCAGACAAAATTATGTTATTCCTGAGAATTGGTTGGTATTCAGGGTCAGCCCCGGCGACATTCTTCTTGATTGCACTCACTAGATATGGCACCAACTCTCCACATGCGATTTGCACCAGGTCACCGATGTCGACCACCTGTTTCTTCCCCTCTACTGACAATTCAACGATTTGCTCACGGGGGTCGCCACTGACATAGGAACCCTCTTCCTTCCACTTGCGCACCATATCCTTTGTCAACTGCGCCCCAGTGAATTTCTTCTCAATCAGATTCTGTAGGATACCATCAACCCAATCCCCAGCCTCATCGAGGGTCGCTTGGTCATCTTCTGTCGGGAAGGCGCCGTATATGCGAGCGATGTCGGTGGTTCCCGCGCCGATGTCTACTACTATCGAACCACCCACCTCATCCAGTCCGAAGGCGACCGCGAATGGTTCGGATACCACCATGATGGCGTTGACTTGGCCGCGCAGGATCGAGACGAGATTGCTCTTGTCAACGAAACTAATCGTGCTCGGACTGCAGATGACTCCGAAAACTTCGTCGAAATCCTCGGGCGAAATGCTGTCCACGAGGTGGGTCACGAATGATTTGGCCGCTGCAAGATTGTTCTCATCATCTTGCGCCACTCCACTTGAGAGAGGACGGTAGATGTTGCAGGCGAGCTTGTTCTTCAAGGCGTCAGCACCGAACAAGGTGTCACGCTTCAGGAAGTTCCTGGCGATCGGGTCCTTTGGCTTCCCTACCACAGTCTCGATGGTATTTGATTCTCCATTGGATGCCGTGATTGTTGACTGGAAAGTCCCCAAGTCGATACCGAGATACAGTCGTTCACCCATCTTACTCACACTCTCCGCGGCTGAGCCACTAGCGCCAGCGAGTGCCGTTCAAGGTTTGAAGGTTCACATGGCCCCACGAGTCTTTCAGACTCATAGTCGAGGCCTGTTGGGATAACGCGCGACCATCACCATGGTCACCAAGAACACCACCAACAAGAACACTAGAACCGAGCCCTCAACGAGCCACCCAGAGACATCTGGGGTTGTGGGGCCAACATCAGATTCTATCATGATCACCGCGCCGTCACAGAAGGTGGCACCACCAGGGTATTCGATGCACACTGTTACTCCATACGGTTTCTCTCCTACGACATCGACCTCACTGAACTTGTGGTAAACGCTTCGTCCAGTGGCGGATTCACCATCACCGAAATTCCATGTGATGTTATCGGTGAGTGAATGAACCTCCCCCCAAAATTCAGCAGCAGGCGTTTCATCTGTTGTTACACGGAATCTGACATTCTCTCCAGCTTTTGCCGACTCTGGTATTTCCAACTCAATATTGCAGAGCGGGCACTCAGGAGGTGTTCGGGAGAAACTGAACCTCTCACTTTCCGCTGTATCATAGGTATTGTATTGGGGTTCACCCCCAGTCACCACCCAGACTCGGACAAATACTGATGTGTTGTTGATGTGTTCAGGGAGGTGAGAGTGATATTGCAAATGGAGTGTGCACTTATTCACCATCCACTGTATCACGAAGAATGATTGACATTCACCAAGCCAATTTGATGTACCATTTTCTCCATCATCCCAATTCTTTAACCCAACAAAAGCCATTACTGGGTATCCAGCGGTGTGCCCGGCAATGAATTCAACCTCAATGACATCAGTTAATTCGTCACCATCGTTCGGAGCCAACACCTCAACCATTGGCGCGTGGGCCCACCATACATTCGTCTCGTCTATTCCTTTGGTGGCCACCGAGAAGCCGATTCTGTCACCATCCATGCCGATCGTAAGCGTGTCATTCCCAACAGACACATGCTCGGCGTATACACCTATGGAGATGTATGAGGCGTTGACGAGCGTATCAGCAGACACACGTACTCCCGATACCGTGTCAATGTGATCTGATGTGGCATTGAAGCAGGTTTCCTCAAAGTCTTCTTCCTCATGGATTATTGAATAATATCCTTCGAAATCGTTGCCACACGTGTAGTGCCAGCCCTCATCATTACGGTACCATACAGTAAGTACGAGCTTATCGAGCAGTTCCGGATTCGGTCGGCTTGTCCAAGCCAACCTGAGATCGAGATCCTGGTCAAGTTCGGGTGTGACCGCCCAACCAGCGTAATCTCCTGTCGCAAGGAACGGCCCGGCCGCCCCCACCCCGTGCCAATTTGCAGTTGCAACCGCATCCGATACATTGTCGGGACCCGAACCCACCCACCCGCGGACGAGATCCTGCCATGAGTCATTGGCCATGCGATATGAATCGTGTATCCAGACATCGGTCGGCTTGCTGGCGTTATCGGTGAGAACGCCTTCCAGCGCATCGAAATCGATTATTTTCGAGAGATTCAATCGGCCCCATCCCTGACTGTCATCCGGCCCCACACCGCGATCGACGCCACCATGAGTTCCACCTTCGAGCGGTTCTGCGGAGAGCGCCATCAATGCGCGCAGAAGAGACCCCGAAGGAGTGAATCCCTCACCGAGCGACAGGTTACCCTCGGTGAGGTTCGTCTGTAACAGGTCCGCCCAACCCGGTCGCAGGTCACCCGTCGATACATTCGTTCGGTTCTCATTGGCTTCAGTCAGCCAACCATCTTCCACCAGTTGCTGCAGCAGAGCGGCGAACGCGGCCGCCTGTGGAGTGGCCATCGAGGAACCCGAGCTCGAGCGCATACCGTCATTCCAGGATTCGTGCAGGTCATCGGCGCCCGCTGAGAGGACTGATGTTCCCGGCGCGGCGACGAGCACACCTTGGCGACCTTGAGTTGTTGCATCCTTCGGCGATGCCGACCACATGTTGCTAGATCCGTCCTTGGCGGCCACACCGACGGAGACGACGTTCAGGCCGTTGGCCGGCTCGAGCACCTCACCCCCGGTGTTTCCGGGAGCGATCAATGCAAGGCTCCATGGGACCTGCATCGCCCAAGCGTCGAAGTCGTGCGTGCGCAGGGTGTAGGCGGTGGTGTCATCACCCCAAGAGTCGGAATGGATCACCGCGCCATGGTCGGCGGCCTCCCAGAGCAGTTCACCCGGTCCCGGGACGACCCAGCCTTCGTCGTTGACGAGGTCCTGAAGCAGCAGGCGGGCGCCGTGTGAAAGGGATGTGCCATCTCTAGGTGTGGCGTTCAACCAATCACCCAGCTCCTCAGCCGCGGTCTCGTTTACGTGCCGACAGACGAGCGAGCCCGCCACGTGCGTGCCATGACGGTAGTCCTCATCACCCGGGGTGTCCCAATCATCTAGGCTTTCGTTCACATGCACGAGTTTTCGATGCTCCGTACCGGGTGTTCCTGTTGCGTTGCTGTCGTTCCCCTCTGGCCAGCTCAAGTCTCGGAAGCAGGCATGGTCGCGGTCGAGTCCTGAATCGGCGTTGGCGATCACGATTCCTGAACCATCTATGCCGTACAGCCATGCAGGATGACCGGATGTCTCACCTTGCTCCATGATCGAGGCGGCAACATCGTTGCGCGCCTTTGTCTCCAGCACGGGCTCGACCCAGCGGATTCCTGGCGCCGACTCGATGGCCGGCCACCACGATTCCAGCGCTCCGGGTGTGCTGATCTGCAGCGCGGCCGGAAGCGGACTTCCTGATGTGGGGGTTCGAATCCACTCGGGTATGAATCCCGCATCTGACAACTCACCGAACACCCTCTGCTGGACGGTGTGGGGTAGGCGTGGCTCGAGCACCACACGGTGCTCTGTGAACGGCCCAGACGCCAGCGCGGCCCGATATTCAGCCCCACCTTCGTAAGCGGTGACGCCCCATGTTCTCGCCAGTGTAGGGGTGGCATTCAAGTCCCACGCGAGCACCTTCTTCGGAGTGAGTTGGCGCAGAGGTTCCATGCCTTCTTCGCGTAAGGAATTCCATACCTCGGAGGTCCAATGAGTGTCGAGTGAGATGACCACCGGTACCCCCACTAATTGCTCCGGCTCTAGGGTATCAGGTGTGGTTGGCAACTCCGGTACACCCACCCAAGGGGCACCGAGGAGCAGCAAGGGGAGGAACGCCGTCATCAGCCACGAGCGCCGCGGTTCCATGCCTCGCTCAGCACGCTCGCGCCCATGTTGCTTGCGGAGGCTCGTCCAAGCGCATCCCATCGCGTTTAAGGCAGGACTCTCGGTCGCCGGGCCGATGCAAGCATATCGAGTGGTTGGCCGCTTCCCCAACGGACGAGTCAACCAACAGTTCACCAGCGACATAGTCGCAGACAGTGAGGATGACGCCAGGCATCGCGTGCTCTCTTCAATGGGCAGCAGGCACAGAGTGTCGCGCCGCTTCATCAAGATCGAGAGCATTTCGGAGATTGACCCGACTGACTCTGCCGCCGCTGCGGTGATTGCCCACTTCCGCAAAGAGGTCCCACCTCCTGTCGCCACTACAGCCGACGCCAGTTCCGAAGAGGAATGATTCAATCCTGCTTCCGCTGCATGGCAGCATGGATCTCCGCGGCGAAGGCGGCTTGGTTGCGCTTCGACGAATATTGCGTATGCTGCATTTCCAGTGCCCCAGCCCGTAAGACCTGGTCTTCCAGATCGTGTTTCTCCAACAGATGTGTGAGTTGAGTGGGTTCGAAATCTGGAGGAAGAAGGTGGCCGCAACTCTCGGTCACGATTTCCGGCGACCCTCCAACAGCGGTTACTATCGCCGGCACCCCAAAGGAGAATGCTTCCATGATTGAAACCGGAAGCCCCTCCGAAGATGAGACGTTGATGAGCAGGTCAACAGGCTCATCACAGTAGTGCTGCAGCACCTCTGCGTGCGGTTTCTGGCCCACCAGTCGCACATCTACGTTATCTCCCACTGAAGCAGCAGCGGCCTCGACCTCCACTTTGCACTCTCCATCACCGATGTGCGTCCAGATGATATCGCGGGTGGTATGTTCCAGCGCTTCGGGAATCAAATGCACCCGCTTCACCGGCACCAATCCCGAGACCGAGAGCAGTCGTAGAATACCATCTGTTGAGTGCTCCGCGTTCTGTTGCTGATCATCGACCCCCAGTCTACCGACGTGGATACGCGTCTTGTTCTCAGGGTACTTCCCACACAGATGGTCCACTCCTGCTTGAGAGTCAGGGAGGATACCATCGAGCAGACGCAACGTCTCTCGTTGAAGTGGTAGATGTGCCATCCCTCTCCGTTTCGAGTAGATGTCTCCACCATGTCCGCGTGCGAATGCGACTAGATGTGGGTGTCTACTCTTCAGCTCAGCAGCCACCGACGCGCCTCTGTTCAACCAGAAGGCAGCGACGGCATCCACGCTCGAAGGATCGAGGGCAGCCTCCACTGAGGAGGCAAGCAATCGGACCTGCGCCACCTCTCCCAACATATCGCGCACAGGCGCTTTGGAGATGTTGCTGAGCACCACACCCGGCCGTGCAACACCCATTCCGAATCGTCGCAGCAGTCCAGACCGCTTCCATCTCAGCCATGCCGCCGAGCGTACATTTTCGAGAACTTCAACATCATTTGGCACATCTCGGAGTGGCAACGATTCATCCACATCCTCTGCAAGCGGAAGCACGAGCAAGCGATCGAAATGGGGCGCGAGATCCCTGATCTCGTTACTTACGAACGACTCCCCTGGCTGGTGTGGCCAGCGGTCTGTCAGATAGAGCAGGGTTCCGGGCATCAATTCCACCTCCGTCGCGATTCCAGCCGCTTGTTGATGTCTTCCAGATGAGCCGGGGTCTTGATTCCCACCACCTCCTCAGGGTCGGCGCACGGCACTCCATCTACCCCTAGGCCGGCTGCGAGGCATCCTTTGACCATCTCATTCGGGTATCCGAGTTCCCCAGAAGTGGTGAGATAGTTTTCCCCCTGCTCATCATAGAGATCGGCGTGCAACCCGCGCAGCACCGATTCCAGAGCCGTCTGGCTCGCCCAGTATCCCCCAACGTTTGTTTCTCCGAATTCCGGGGCCTCAGTATCGTCTAGATGAGTCTCCACAGAATCGGCGACGCCACCATCATCATCGCGCAGTAGCGGAGCGTAAGGGTCCGCTCGCCAAGTGGTTGGTAGCGTGAAATCAAGTCCATTTGACAGATGATGATTGAGTGAACCGCGCACGGTTGTATCTCGTATGAGTGGTTGGCTGCCGAAGGTGACCCAGACATGCTGAATTGTTGATTTTAGATGCGTGAGCGCCGCTAGTACGGCGTTGCCAGTACCCAATGGTTCGTTCTGAGTGATGATATCGACAGGCAGACCACTCAGAGCAGTTTCGTATTCAGGGATGCGCGTCGGCGGCACCACCACGAGGAACTGATCGAAGTCAAGACCCGAGGCAAGTAGAGACTCCAATACGAATCTCGTTGAGGGGATGCCATCTACCTCGAGCAGAGGTTTGTGCACAGTCACCCCTTCGGCGCGCATCCTGCTGCCCTCTCCCCCACAGAGTAGAACTGCGGCGAGCACAGTCTCCTGTCCGTCGGCTGTTGGGATGAGTGATTCGACATCGAGCATGTCCATGCCTTTCCCTGGGCTGCATACCAGTACACCCCCATCCTCACCACCAAGAACGCTGGTGAGGTCCTCAACACACTCCTCGCGGATGATTGCCATCAGTGTCCCTCCGAACCCCGCCCCACTCACTTTCAGTCCGAGTACCCCATCAACACCTCTTGCGACGGCGGCGACGCGGTCCATCCCGGGTGTTCGTATTCCATACAACTCACCGGCATCTTCCCACGCTGCATCGAAGATTCCACCGAGCGCTTCAGGGGTCAGCGCACCAGTTTCCATCAACACCTGTAATTCCCGGCTGCGCTGGAACTCTCGCATCCCGAAGCGGAACCTGTCGGCGATGCGCATGCGCAGATCATCACTTTCGAGTAGGAGGGGATAGCGTGCCCGCATCCCACCGAAATCGTCAGGCCATCTGTCACGCACCTCATTCACTGTCAGTTCCACCGGCAACCGTTCTGCTGTATCCTCCCAGTTATTCATCGGCTCACCTGTGAGCGGCCACCCCTCATCAGCGAGCAATCGGGGAAGCAGTTCGCGAGCGACGAAAGCCAACTCGTTGAACGCCCTGAGTGTGTCACCACCCTTGTCTGAGGGGTGGGTGAAGATGGCTACGAATCTGGTGCCTGGTAGCGAGAGGGGAAGCGGCGTCGCACTGAACGGCCGGAAGGTCAGCCTGAGTGCATGTCCGGCTTGTGCAAATGCCATCGTGGCATGATCCATCATTCCACCCCGAGTACCGACATACCACTCTGCATCAGCAGTGTCGCGCGCCATCTCCAGAGCGCTGGTGGGGAGCTGGTTGCAGAGTCGGAAAGCCATCATCCCACACATTGCCAGAGCTGAGGATGACGATGCACCAGAGGATGACGGAATCGTGGAATCGACGAGCATGTCAAAACCTCCGAGCAGTGCTTCAGAATAGCTGAACTGGGTATGCCTGATAGATCCGAGCACGTAGTTCGCCCAATCAGGTTCAGGCGCCCCCCTGCGCTCCAACCAATCCAACCAACTCATTCCATCCATTCGCTCCGGAATGTCTTCTGAGATGTCGAACACCCGTTTGGTGAATGATGGATGTGTGCTCTGTAGTTGGACCACAGAGTCATCTCTGGGACCGATGACCGCCCACATCCTGTGTTCCGCACTTGCGAATGTGACCAATTCAGGCGTGAAGCACTCCCAGTAGTCGGTGTGGTCGGCCGCCGCGCATAGGCGGGCGGGCATGCTTACCACCCATACCAGCCCTGCACCGAATGAATCCTCGAAGCGGGCGAGTGTGCCCGCTAGACGAGGGTGGGAGGCACCGGTCATCATTCGCAGTGTGGTCGAATGGCGTGGTTCTGTCGTGCTTATCCCCCCGATGGACCCGGTCGAGCCGGTCACCCTGATCATGGGAACGCCTCAGTCGAGTCCCAGGGCGATGATGCACTCATCGATATGGCCCCTCAACTCATCGTTGGAGAACCGCTCGGCATGACTGGAGTTGTATTCATCCAGATTCACTGCAGTCAACCCCTTGATTTCGGATTTCCATCCAGCGAATGGAGGGGCGACCACGTAGAGTAAGTCCGTCTCATGCAGCCGAGCGAACTCATCGCTGGTGACGAGGTCCTCATGCATCTTCTCAGCCCGTATCAATCCTTTCACATCGACCTGCACATCACCAGATGCCAGATTCATGTCTAGCAGGACATCAACCA
>CALCOR010000274.1 GCA_937897085.1 uncultured euryarchaeote
TCGATTATTTCATACTCAGATTTTCATTTCCGACCTTACCCTCACGACACCCCATGATGAGTTTTTCACGCGTCAGTACCCATGCGACACCCGTCGTTTCAGAGGGGTCCCCTTCCGAATGGATGAATATAGAGTGGTCTATTTTCTGATTAATCCAGCATTGATTCAAGCAGTTCTCTTACAAAACCAGATCTCGATGTTCCTTCTAGATCAGCAACCATATCCAACTCACTAAGGAGGGCAGATGAAAGAGCGACACTGAATTTTTCATGATTTGTAGCCAATCTCTTTGCAACTTCAGCATCAATTACATCTCTAACATACTCAGAACGTGCCTTACCCGCTTGTGTTGCGGCGCTATCAATTCTTTCAAGCAGAGCAGACGAAACTGCAACACTAATTTTTTTGTTTTGGGTGCTCGAATCTTCAACCATATATCCCCGATACACTGGAACTACTTCTGCTTATCTGAGCAGAAAATGAACGGTTCACAGAAGCCTCGAGCATAGGGTGGAGAGTGCCCGGGGAAATCAATCGGAGAGGTGGTCCTTGAGGTCCTGGATGGGACCGATCGCACTCGGATCCTTGCCGCGCGACAGAGCGACAGCACAGGAGATCCAGTCCATCAAGACGCACAGGGTGAGCATGACGTCCAGCAGCCCCTCGCCCTCACAGTGAATCCTGCAGATGTCGGCCCCCACGGCCTCGAACATCCACTCGATTCGCTTCTCCACCCGCTCGTTCATCCCGCCCCAAGTGAGCAGGATGAGCATCTGGCGGTCCTCGGCCTCGGGTTCTGTCCACGCGATGATCTCGTTGTGGTTCATCTCCGGCAATGATGTCGGTCGGGCGAACACCCCGCCGTTCTCGTTCAGCTGATTGGCGAACCTGACTCCTGCACAGGCCAGTTCAGGCGCGCTGACGATGCCGACTTGACGGTCCTGCATCAGCAGTGCCAGGTCGATCGCCTGACTCTCCGGATTGTTGACGAAGTCCCACTCGGTCACCGCCTCTCGCACTTCCTCCGCATCGATCTGCTGTTTGTCGAGTGACAGACCGAGGCGGTCGCATGAGAGGCTTACCCGCAGCAGACGGGAGAACAGGTGCCCGAAGGCTGAGCGTGGTGGCTGGCCGCCCGGCACGGGAATCCACCAGCCGTCGTCGGCTGCCTCGAGCAGTTCCTGCAGCCGCCCTCCAGAGGAGATGCCGACGACCGTGATTCCCGATTCAATCGCCTGCTGCACACCGCTGAGCGTCTCCTCGGTGTTTCCTGAGTAGGATGTGGCGATGACCAACCAGCCGCTGTCGACGTATGCTGGTAGGCCGTAGTCGCGCCAGACCGTGACCGGTTTACCAGCGACGTTGTCGATGAGTGATGCGATGAAATCCCCGGCCGCTGCCGAGCCTCCCATGCCGAGGTAGACCGCTCCCTCAAAGTCGCGTCCGATGCTGGTGGTGAGTTCTTCGTCGAGGTCCCCGAAGTCGAGGTCGTCGGCGAAGTTCCTCAGGTGATCGAGCATCCCTTCGCTGTCCAGTTCATCCACAAGTTCGGAGATGCTTCGGGCTTCCTCGTCACTCATCTGCATCACCTCCCGGATTGCGCCTCACGTCAGGCAGAGCGACCCATTCGTCGCCTATCAAGGCGATGCGCAGACTCATGTTCGAACCGTCATCATCGAACGGTAGCGACACCGTGCGCACCTGCCAGTCGCGCGGGTCGAGGAATTCCCCACCTGACGAATCCCGGTTGAGCAGGTCGACGTTTAGGTGGTCCTTAACGCGTGCGCGCACCTTCGATTTCTCAAGATCCCTCCAACTCGCTCCAGTGCGTTCGCGCCTGTCCAACGCATGCAGCAACGCCCCATCCTTCTGCCACCCAGCGACCACCCAGTCAGCTCTGCGGAAGTGGATGATGTCGCCGATGTCGAATGCCGGTTTGCGATAGAGGACCGTCAGGCGGGTGATCTCCTCACCATCCTTGCGCCCGACCACGGTGTTGGACTCCTTGGTCGAACTTCCGTAACGCTTCGTCAGATAGCGCCCCCACGCCCGTGCCAGCGCCTTGCTGCCCAACACGACGTCCCAGCCACCGGACACCGCCCCCTCGTAGTTGATGAAGAACATCGGGTTCGGTTCCATCTCGCTGATCACGCTGTCCAAGGTCTCGCGCAGTGCTGTCAGTTCATCCTCGGACAGCCGCCGTCCTGAAGAGCGCAGTTGAACGGTCGATTCGTAGTAGTTGCCAGCGCGGCGTGAACATGACGGACAGATGCCGTTTGAGAGCTGTAGCATGGTCGTGTGCTCGTCGGAGAACTCGAGTCCATCGATCACGCCGACGGCTTGCACGTTGAGTCGGGTGTTGCGCTCATCGACCGGCTCCGCATGGATGCCGACCTCAAGCCCGCTGGCACGCTCATCCACCGCCAGTTCCTGCTGCACCACTCCGTGGTGGAGTTCTTCGTCGGGGATGCTCACCCAGCGCCCGGAATACAGCACCACCGAGCATTTCGGGCAGCGCACGCCCTGGATTGTGGCCGAGAGTTCTGACAGGGTGACCCGTTCGCGGAAACAGGATTCGCACAGCCGGTTGCTGGTGAGCGGATCCGATGAGCCGCAGACGACACAGAACGCTTCGCCGAGTGACACCTGAGATACCCCTGTCTGTTGGCAGCCGCTCTATCCGGCTCGCTTGAAGGCTCCGCCTTCGAATCAATCCGAAAAGAAGCGCTCATTCCTCTTCTGTGCGGTCCATTGCTGCCTCGACTGCGTCCAGTCTTCCAGACAGTTCCACCAGTCGAGTGAGCATGCGCCACGTCCAGCCGGCGATGATGCCGATCATCGCCAAATAGGCGACTGCGAGGAAGATCGTCCCTTCTGCCATCGAATCACATCCTTGCATCCAGTTTCATCTGCGCCCGGTTCAATCTGGTTTCGAGATCGGCGGCCGACCAGACCAGCATGGCATGCCCGATGACGAGAATCTGGAAGGCGAGCGCGGAGAGCAGCAAGACCTGGAGAATCGCAGGGTCGAGCGTGGTGCCAGATCCTTCCCCGGTGGCGACGACCGGTCCGGGATGACGATTCTGCCAGAAGCGGGTGGCCATGTAGGTGAGCGGAACGAGCAGGAAGCCGAACATCCCCACCGTGGCGAAGGTGTCGCGCATGTCCTCCCCCTGCGCCTGTGTCCGGTGCCCTTGCACGAGGAACAGAGCCAGCGCCGTCAACAGCGCGAAGGTGTTCAAGCGCACGTCCGTGAGGTCCCACGGCACACCCCACTCCGCTGCCCCCCAGATTGGCCCACTGGTGATGACGCACAGGCCGTAGAGCAGACCGAGTTCAGCCCCGACCACGTGCAGTCTCCACCCCCATTCCCTTCGCTTGAGGAACCATGCCATCGAGCCGACGAACAGAATCGTGAACGCCAGGAAGGACGCCCACGCGGAGGGGACGTGGAAGAACAGGATGCGATATGCCTCGGGCGCCTTCCAATCGTCACCCTTGATGTCCGGCGCCCAGGTAAATCCGAGCCACAGGGCGAGCGCCGCGAGCGCGAGCCCGACCAGCGTCAGGATGACTCCGAGGCGCATGTACTTCGGGTGCACGACAATAGAGCCGACGGCATCATGGCATGAAGGTGGCGGAACCAATCTCTCAGCCGTCATGCAGCATCGGTAGCAGCAGAATCACAGCCATCGGAATACCGTAGGCCATGATCAGCGCTTCCGGCACGAGTTCTCCCCCCGCGTCGAGCAGCACGATCAGTGAGAGATACGGCCAGACGAGCAGCAGGGTGAGCAGGAAGGCGTAGGTGGCACCTTTGCGCGGAAGGGTGGCATCCAATCCATGGATCATCGCTGCTGCACAGGCGATCAGCGTCAATCCGATGATCGCCAGGAAGACGGAGATGTGAATCGAACCATCCCCGGATAACAAGTACAAGCTGACGAAAGTGAGCACGGCGATAGTCCCTAGTCCTGACAATTCCGGTCTCAGTTCCGGTCGTCTCCCGAGCATGGCGCTCCACCAGTCGCTCGCGCCTGAATCTGAGAGCCGTTGCAGGCTCGATGGGCGGACGAGCGCCGCAATCAGTCCGGGTAACAGGATCAGCCCCGCCATCAGCGTTCCCGGGACTTCATCAGAAGCGACAGAGTTGGTGGACATCAGACCCAGCAGGACGACGAGTGCGACCGCTCCCGGCCCCAATCTGCGCACATCAGGTGCATGCCATCCGCCACCCAAGAGTGTTCTCCAGGTGGAGAACACCGATACCAGAGATTCCTCCGAAGCAGCCACCATCACCCCCATTGATTCAGCAGGCTCAGGGGCTTCGACCGCTTCTTCGACGCACCTATTCTCACCGACGACCACTCTGCGGGTCGCGAGGTCGTCGAGTTGCTGGTCGTGGGTGGCGATCAGCAGTCCGTGACCGGCGGCAGCCAGCCCGACGATCTGCTCTCTCAGCGTGCTGATGCTCTGCTCATCGAGCCCCTCGCTCGGCTCATCTAGCAGCAACAGCCGCGGCTCGGCGTTGGCGAGTCCCGGAGTGAGTCCGCATAGCACCGCCAATCGGCGTGTCATCCCCCCGGACAGCCAGGCGATGCGATCCTGCTCACGGTGGCGCAGACCCCACTCATCGAGTCTGTCGGAGATCCATCTCGGGTCGATCTTCCTCTGCGCTACATGCAGCGCGGTGGCGAGGCGGTCGTAAACGACTTCGTCCTCACAGAATCCACCTTGTTGCAGGGTCAGTCCGAATGGAGCGGGTTGGGAACGTCGGCCCTCTGAATCGCGGATGACTTGGCCGGAATGTACGACCGAGCCTGCAGAAGGTGGCAGGATTCCTGCCGCCGCCTCGATCAAGGTCGATTTTCCCGAGCCGTTCTCGCCTACGAGCAGCACGACCTCTCCGCTGGCGACCTCCAGGTCGACCCTCGTGAGCACTGTACGCATGCCGCGACGGACGGACAGGCCGGAGAGCCGGAGCAGGGGTGCGTCCGCCATGGTGCGCCGACCTGCCATTTCCGCTTGAGAACTCCGCCTGCGCCCGAAGGTGTGATGGAGCCGTCCTCTCACCCTGTCATCGGGTTGCAGATGTTCGCATGGTCGCAGGTGCTGCCGGTCGGTTGGCTGCTGCTGCTAGTGTTCGTTGCATTGGCTGTCGGACCGTTGGTGTTCGCTTGGCGTCGTGGTGACCCGCTATCGCTCGCCATGGTGCTGAGCCTGCTGCTCTGTTGGGGGATGCAGACCATCCTCTCCCACTTCGATGGTACCTGGTACTTCCTCGTGGAGGTGTTAGCACTCAACCCCGCTTGGCAGGAGGACCCACAGAACATCCATCGGTTGATCACTTCGGGTTGGCTTCACGCAACCACCCCCGGTGGAGGAATCTCCTGGCAGCACATCGTGGGCAATGTCATCGTGATCGCACTGGTGGGGGTCCCACTGGAACAGCGCCTTGGCCGCGAACGTTGGCTCATCATCTACCTCGCCGGTGTGCTTGGGGGGAACCTCGCCTGGTGGTTCTCTCACTGGGGCGAATACGGTTTCTCACTGGGCGCCTCCGGTGCCGCATTCGGGCTTCTCGGATGCTATCTCGCCTGCTGGCCGCACGACGAGATAGA
>CALCOR010000275.1 GCA_937897085.1 uncultured euryarchaeote
AGACGGTGACGATGAACAGGAGAAAGATCGGTCCCCATGCTGGAGCAGGGCCTGCGGATGGGGGCGAAGATTCGCCCTCTTCCACCTCATTTTCAGAATTGAATTTGTAGTCCGTTGGTGGTGAACCGACATCTCCATTCGTTCCGTGAGCGCCCGCGGCTGAAGAATAGAATATGTTGCTGATGTTCAATACACTCTGTTCGCCAGTACTGGCTATCCGGATAATCGCCTTTGTCTCCCCCCAATCATCGGGTGAGAGCAGGACCCTGCAGTATGTTCCAGATTCAATCTGGCATATTTCGGTCTCGCCGTTCAATACACCCTGTTCTCCTGGCAGCGGCGCGATGAAGACTGTATGCGCCAATTGATCCATATTGGATATGTAGAGGATGTCACCCACGTCAACAGTGGCTTCAGATGGATGAATGTCTCCATCCTCAATCAAGAACCACTCTTCAGCAGGATATTCTGCCTGACTGGCTGGCAGCAATAGAGTGGCCAATAGTATCGCAACAAGGTAACTGAACGGCACACAATTCCTACGAAATGACTTCGGCTGCTTTGGCTGCAAGTAGGGATTATTTTCTCTCATCTCCATTCCATACATTTCTCTCACTGATAGGAAGGACTCAACTGTGGGTGTGTAATACTTACTCAAACACCGACCATTCTGAAATTCGGTATTTCATTTTCATGAATATCTCAGGACGGTTGCTATTCTTCTCCAATTTTTCCATCCTCATCAGTTGGGTTGCAGGATATATGGACGAACATCGCCTGAGACGTCAGGAGCAGAATTCCGGCGAACAGCCACTTGGTCGATTCGAGACCCATGTGCAGTGTGATCAGCGCGGCGACACTGGTCGTGATGATGAGCACCGACTCGATGGCGCGTGTCTGCCGCGGCAGTTCGGTTCTCTGCTCAGGGTGGGTGGCAAGCAACGGCGTGGTCGTAATGGCGGCGAACAGGCCGGGTGCGAGCAGCGCGGTGAGCGGCTCGTGCATCGTCAAGAACGGAAGAGAGAGTGCCATGCCCAGATTGAATCCCCACGCTTCAGGGCGTGGGCGAGCGTCGAGGCCAGTGAGCGGGAGCAAGGTTCCGAGCAGGCCGAACAGTGCCAGCGGGAGCAGCAGAGTGAACGCCTGCCACATCGCCGAGTGCCAGCCGCTGACCGAGGGCAATGGTTCGAGCAGGAACGTGCCGGACAACCAGCAGAAGACGAACGTATGCCCGAACGTGCTCGCTAGCCCGAGGAAGCGGCGACCGGAAGCCTGTACGCGCGCGGCGTGTACTCTCGCTAGGAGACTCAGATACAGAGGGTAGCCGACGAATGCGACGACCAGACTGGTCACCATCAGCAACTCGGGAACCCCGAGCGCGATGTGCTCGTAACCAGGTACCGAATCCATACCTGCTGATCTCCCTGGGAGAGTGGCGGTGAGCAAGAGTGCGGACGCAATCCCACCCGAAACGAGAACCGAGCGCTGTTCACCTACCCCTGTCATTGTGCTACGAGAGAACCTTCCAATCGCATTGATCCAGGCAGCCAGCAATACCGCTCCCGCACAGGTGAACAACACCGCGGAGTGGCCCACTGCCTCACCAGTCACTGTCTGGGTCTCGGAATGAACGGCGAACACATCGGACGAGATGAAACCGAGCAGGATGATCGGCCACAGCCATCCGTTCCAGCGCAGTGCATACTGGCGTAATCCTCCATCTCGATCCACGTCCAACAGGCTGCCTCTTCCATTCCTCCCTTCCATGATCACCTGAGCAACTGAGAAGACGACCGCAGCCGAGAACCAGAGCGAGCCCTCGGAGTAGAACGGTGTGACGAGCAAGCGCTTCCAGGAAGGCAGGTCGGGGTCCCCATATGCAGCCACATGCGCGTAGGTGAGGTCGTATGCGAGGTGCGCACGACTGAGGGCGAGGGCGGCGATGATCAGCAACAGCGCTGGGACCAAGGTGAGAGAACGGTCAATCCACCTCATCTGGTCGGGTGATTCAGGGTAACGCTTCGCAAGCCCAGGCAACCACCACGGGGCGGTCCATTGCAGCAGGGACCAGAGCAGCACCAGAGTCAGACATAGGGCTGGAACGCTGGTGACATCGCCTCCGCCGACCGCCATCGGTGAGGCCACGAGCAGTCCTACTCATCTGTTTGGCGCACCCCAATCCTTGAGTCGAGTCGACGCGAGCGCTGTTCATGATGGACGACCGCTGGCCCGACCCCGCTGAGTCCCTGCTGTGGAAAGCAGTGCAGAGCTGGCGCGATGATGCCGAGCCGTGGCTCGAGGCTGCATACCCTCGCCTTCCAGAGACCGCCAGGGTGAATCCGCTGCGACCTGACCAGGCGTGGACGGAGGCACGGCTGACCGAGATGGGAGGGGAGCCGATTCCGTGGTTGCCCGAGGGTGGAGGCGGGGCTGGCTGGAAGCTGCCATGGCCAAAGGGACGCTGTGAAGACGAGCGAGCGAAGCTGCTCTTGCGTGCGTTGCACGCCACCGGGCGCGTCACCCAGCAAGAGGCGGTGTCGATGATTCCGGTGAAACTCCTCGACTGTCGTCCCGGGATGCATGTGCTCGACATGTGCTCCGCACCCGGCTCCAAGGCGACTCAACTGGCGGAGGCAATAGCAGACGAGGGCGTGGTGCTGGCGAACGAGTCCAATCCGGGCAGAGGCAACATGCTCGTCTCGAACGCCCAGAGAGCGGGTGTGACCAGCCTCGTGATCACCCAGCACGACGGCAGAGGTCTGCCGCGGCCGCCCCTTCCAGGCTTCGACCGTATCTTGGTGGACACACCCTGCACCGGAAGCGGAACCACGCGCAAGAACCCAGAATTGTGGGCCAACTGGACTCCATCATCCGGACCCTCTCTGCAGACGCTGCAGATCGACCTGCTGCGCAAAGGAGCGATGCTGCTCGCACCGGGAGGACTGCTCGCATACTCCACCTGCTCACTCGACCCGGTCGAGAACGAGGCGGTCGTCGCCGATATCCTCGCTAACTGCGAGTTCCTGAGGCTGGTCCAGCCAGATGTATCCAAGCACCTGCCGGGGATGGTCAGCAGACCGGGCATGGTCGACTGGCCCGCACTCGACAACAGCATCGAATCCGATATCCTTGAGCAACTGCCGCAATGCGTGCGCGTGTGGAATGATGAGAATGACTCGGGCGGATTCTTCGTGGCGTTGTTCGAACACATCGGGGAGAGTGAATGCGCCGAGGCGCTCGCGACCGCGGACGAGATGGCTGTGATGCCTCTCGGAAATCCTCCCGATCACGGTCGCAACACCCAGGCTCCAGCAAGTGCAGAGACGCTCGAACTGGTGGCTTCCGAGTGGGGTGAGACGGCGGCGGTGGGACCTCTTTTCGAACGGGGGAAGCGGCTGAACATCTCTAGTTCCGCCAGCCACGACTGGCTTTGGGCCCAGGAACGGAGCGTGCGGCGCGGTCGCCGACTTCCGGGTGGCCACTGGCATCCGTTCCATGTGACACAGGTGGGCCTGCCCGCGTGGGAGATGCGCAAAGGCAGGGTGCAACGCCCGCTGTCCAAGGCGATGCACATCATCGGACCTAGGATCAGCCAACATATCCATTCGGTTCCGCCCGACATGCTTGCTGACATGTTGCTGCGAGGGGGGCCAGACACTGAAGCGGCGACGGAACTCATCCCCACTCTCTCCGGTGAGCGAGGCGGCAGCCTGCTGCTGACATTGGAAGCCGAAGGACAGACCTGGTGGGTGCCAGCCTGGCTGGGAGCCAAACTGACACTCATGCTGCCTGACGCAGAACGCCATCTGCTCGGAAGATTGCTAGGAGTGGAGATGGAATCGTGAACTCTCGGCGCATGTTGCAGATCCTCCTCGCGGCGCTGCTGCTCACACCGGTTGGCATCGCCTCCGCGGATAGAGAGCCAGTCAGAGAGTGGTTCGAGCCTGAGTCCGGCTGCGATGGCTGGTATGAGCACATTACCGACGAAGGAGTGATTCAACTGGTTTGGGTGGTTGGTGATGGAGCGATGCTCGCCGGAGAGCAGCGAGCCGGAGGGCTCGGCGCTGAAGCGTGCTCTGGCTGGCAGGAGGGTTTTCCGTTCGGGGGCGAAGATGCACTTTCCCCGGAGAACGATCCTCAGGACGAATTGGCTGACCTGACACTCGATGTGCGAGTGAGTGGTGGTGTAGAGCCGAAGGCCTTGGAGATAGAAGTCGGCATCACGCCCATCGAAGATCTTCCCGATTCCGTGAATCTACGCTTGTTGCTGACGGTGGACCATCCGACCTCCGGGCCTGACAGTCACTTCGTCGTGAAGCACTACCAATGGTCGAGTGCCTTCCATCATCAAGCCAACATGACGACTGAATGGAACGAGACGATCGACTCCTCACGCCTGGCCTCTGACGAGGTGCCGTTCACCCACTCCGACCTCTGGCGAATCAACGTCGTGGTTCTTCTCGTCGACGATCTCAATCACTCGATACATGCCGCCAGCAGATCACCTGTCGAGACTCCCAGTTCGGTTCCATCTACCGCCGACGCCGCCCACCTCTACCTGTTCGGCCTAGCCATCCTCGCCGGCCTCGGCATGATTGTCCGCGCCGAGTGGAAGCGTGAGGTGTGTCTACCGAAACTGACCGGCCGGCTCGCCCGTAGAGGTCAGACCTGGACAGCACACGTGACCCTCGTCGCTGGCCGCAGCCCGGTGACGCTGAAGGGCGCTGACGCCGATGCACCGTGGCGGGTTCCAAAGCAACCGAAGGAGCGGGTGATCAAACCCGGAGAATCAGTCGATGTCGGCGTGAGGCTGAAGGTCACGGAACAGCCGCCGCCTTCCGTTCGCACCCACTGGTCCGTAGAGGTGGAACAACTCGGCGGCTGGGTGCTCGACCTGTCGCTCACTCCAGAAGAGAGCGCCGCCGAAGATTCCGCTGATTGAACGAATGACAAAATGTGGGCTATTACCTGCCCGTACGTGCAATCTGAACCGCTGCTCGACAGCGAATGTTCAAGTGCCGTCCGGGCGGGGCTGGCGGCCGCCCTCGATGGAGATAGCGGAACTGGTGGCTTTGCGGCGGCGGTGAATGGTATGCTGGACGATACGGATCGCAAGTTGATTGAGGCTCTCCAGGAGGATTCGCGCACGTCGATGCGCAAACTGGCGGAGAAGATTGGCGTCTCCTTCGGGACGGTGGGAAACCGGCTGGTGCGACTGGAGAAAAGAGGGGTTATCAAGGGCTATGGAGTCAGGCTCGATGCAGACAAGATCGGCTGGGATTTGACGGTGGTCATCGGGCTGCGCATCGTCAAGGGACAACTTCTCGAGGTGCAGCATCGCATCGCAGCCGACCCCCGCGTGTTCGGAGTCTACGACGTGACCGGGGAGATGGATTCTCTAATCATCGTCCGCGTGCAGGACCGGGAGGACCTGAACGACTTCACCAAGACCGTGCTCTCGTCCGAGGGAGTCGTGCGCTCGGTCACCCACGTGGTACTCAACACCGTCAAGGACGACACCGTTCGCCTTCCTCCCGAATGAATCTGATTCAGCACTCCTTTCTCATGTCCCTCATGTGGAAACCACGGCTTGAATCACAATATTCCCGTCAGTCAGTTGGCAGTCTTCAATAACGGTCGCACGCCCGTCGTCGGATGTTGAGCGACCGCGACGAACATATCGGCGAGGCGGCGTATGCCGACCGACAGGTGCACTGGGCTCTGCTGCGCTCGGACCTCGACATCCGGTTTCCACCCTCGGACACCTGCCCGCTGCTCAGGTTCGGCCGCTGGGATGATCAGCCGCACCAGCACCTGCCAGCATCACGGCTGGCCGCCAGCCACTGGAAGGGAATACTGATCGCCGACGAGGTCGGACTGGGCAAGACCATCTCGGCGCTGCATGTGCTCAGACGACTGCACGTGCTGGGCGAGCGCGGCGGGGTGCTGATCGTCGTCCCAGGGGGACTGCGCTCGAAATGGATGCAGGAACTCTACCACCGCACCGACCTGCAGGGATTCGAAGCCGACAGCCGGATCAAACTGCTCGCCGCGCTGACGCGCATCGAGGAGGGCGAGCCGCTCGTCGTCGTGACCAGCCACGGAATACTGCGGCAATCCCAACTGGTACAACACCTGCTCGAGGAAGGTATGCCAGAACTGATGCTCTCAATCATCGACGAGGCGCATCACGTGCGCAACCCAAGCAACAGGCTGCACGACGCCGTCCAGATGCTCACGCTCAACAGCCGCAACATGCTGTTCCTCACCGCCACCCCGGTGAACCTGCGCAACGAGGACCTGTGGGTGCAGCTGTCCTTGCTCGCACCCGACCGCTGGCCTGACTTCAGAGCCTTCGAGCACACCATGCGCCCGATGCGCCAACTGAACACGGCGCTTGACGCACTCAGCCAGACGGAGCCGCAACTCGAGGAGGCGCGCGCCGCCCTCCAAACCCTTGCGCTGACGCCCGGATTTGCTGGTGACCCGCGGCTTTCCAATGCAATCGAGTTGGTCGCTGACGCGCTGGCGTGGACAGGGGAGGGTGCAGCACGCACGCGACGTGAGGTGGCAAGTCTGCTCAGGCAGATCCGTCCGCTGAATGACCTGATGGTACGCACCCGACGCCGGGATGTGGACCTCACTCTCGCTAGACGAGACGCGGTCACACTCGATGTGGACATGACCGATGCCGAGTGGCGCCTCTACGAGGCGGCGCGGCGCTGGACTCGTCGACTGGTGCAGATGCGCAATCCCGATTCCGGCCGCATCGACTGGGCGCTGGTCATGCCGGAGCGGATGGCGAGCAGTTGCCTGCCTGCGTATGCCATCCACGTCCAGCAGCAGGTACGCGACACCGAACGCCTGGCGCTCGACTTCGGGGCCGAAGGCGATGATGAGCCCGACGAACTGAACATTCAGGCAGGGGAGCGACGGCTGCTCACGCGGCTGGGGGACTTCGATGAGTTGCTTGAAGCGGCGGAGGCGCTGGGCGATGTCGACTCGAAGTACGATGCGCTCAGGGTGTGGTTGCTGGATGAACTAGAGAACGACCCAGAGGGCGGCATCCTGTTGTTCAGCCATTTCCGCGGCACTCTGGCCCACCTGTACCGTCGCCTGTCGGCGGAGGGAGTCAGGTGCGAGGTGCTGAGCGGAGCGACCCCAATGGCCGGGCGAGATGCGATGCGCCGGCGCTTCGCCGAGGGTGACATCCAGGTACTGCTCTCGAGTGAGGTCGGCAGCGAAGGCCTCGACCAGCAGCACTGCCATCGACTGGTCAACTACGACCTGCCGTGGAACCCGATGCGCATCGAACAGCGTATCGGAAGGCTAGATCGCTTTGGCCAGCAGGCCGAAGTGATCACCATCCTCAATCTGGCTGTCGAGGGGACTATCGACGCCGCCATCCTGAACCGTCTGTACCACCGTATCCGCCTGTTCGAGGACTCGGTGGGAATGCTCGACCCGCTGCTGGGAAGGGCGATGCGGCTGGTGGCTCAGGAGGAACTGGCGCGACCACTCGGCAGGGAGATCGCAGGAGGACGGATGCGCATGGTCGAAGGCTGGGAAGCGGAGCAATTCAGCGCTGCGGAGGACCCCAACACAGGAGGAGGTAATGTCGAATCACTGCTCATCCAGAGAGAGAGATGGCTCACTGAGAGAGCGAACGAGGAGCGGGAATGGCTCGGCCCGGACCCCGGCATCGAGCACCTGCGCGAGGATACCGAACTAATGGAGCTCGGAATCGAACCGGAGGAACTGCTCGAATGGGCGAGCGCACGACTGGAACACAAGGATCCTGATGCGGGGTTCCATCTAGCCGGTGGCGTGCGTCAACTGCGTCTCTCGGACGAGAGTGTCGAAGCGCTGCTGGAGCGTGCCAGGGATCTCACGCGCATCGACGGGTTGACCGTAGATTGGACCGAACTGCTCGAGCGAATCTCTGGACAGGCAGGTCCGAACATACTGCCGTTCACGCTCACCCGCGAGGAGGCACGTGACCACCCGGATCGCATCCTGCTCGCACCGTGGCATCCGGTCATTCAATGGCTGCGCGAACCGATCTCTGGAATACCCGATGAGGATGCGATGCTCACCGGATGGCAGGACGCAGGGATACCCCCGAGCCACAGGCTGCGGGCACACAGGCCTGAGTCGTGGTCCCCGTCAGCGCACACCGTGGTCTGTCTGGACTGGGCCGTACAAGGGCTCGCCGAACACTGCATCCGGCGCTGGCTTGTGCTCGACGCAGAAGGGATGCCGATCCTGACCCAACCAGAAAGGCCCTGGACCAAGTTGGAAGACTTGCAGACATGCCATCCAAGCGATGAGGAGGAAGAGGAACTGGAGGTGACGCTCGACCGGCTGCACGGCTGGTTGCTCGATGACGAACGGGCGCGCCTCGGACCGCTGCTCGATGAACTACGCCACAACGTGCAGCAGGCGTGGATGGGCCGAATCGAAAGGGAGCGGGACCAGGTGGCGCAGGCGCGCTGGCGCCAGTACCACCAAGACAGGCCGATCGATGTGCGCTGGCTGCGCATGAAGCAGGGAATGATCCGCCGGCTGACAACCGAACTCGACGACCGCATCGAACGGCTCGATCGGGTGCGTGAGAGTCTGCAGGCGGAACTGTCAGCGCGCATCGTCGTCAAACTGGAACCTTGACCGACTCTCTCGAATGCTGGTCATTCCTCTTCGCCTTCAGGGTCGTGCTCGCGCATCGCTTCTCGCAGAGCGGGCGCATGCGGACCGAGTGATTCCACGGTCCGGCCTTCGGGTTTCGTCGCGCGAGCGAGTTCCATACGCGTACGCGTGTCGATGCTCACGTCAAATCCTTCCAGGCTGTTACCGATGTCATGCTGCAGTCTGCCTCCAGTGCGGTCCCAGTCCATCAGCAGGATGATCGCATCACCGTTGTCGACCTGGTTGCGTGTGCCGTATGTCTCGTAGAGATGGACCGCTAGACGTTCTCGGTCCCAACCGCGGTTCACTCGCTCCACAGGTCCGGTGAATCCAAGTCTTCTGAGCGCCGCCTCGTCCTTCTTTCCCTCGATGAGGATTGGGCAGGCTGCACCTCCTTCACTGACGGGGCGATTGCGCTGACGCGCCTCTCCCAACGCTCGACCCGCTACCTGGAACCGCACCTCCCGGTCGGGTGGACCTGCCGCCTTCGCCCGTTTTCTCACCCAGTCGTCTGATGCCATTCCTCACCCCTCCAAAGCTGCGGTGAGAATGTTCAGTACCGCCTCTCGGTCGGCCCCTTCTATGCGGACCCGCTTGCGCCTGCTGTGATCTCCCTTGACTAATGCGAGTGTGGCTGCGGTGTCGGAGAGTGTGTCGGTCAACAGGTCGCACACCGCCTTGTTGGCCGCGCCCTTGCGCGGTCGGGCGCGCACCGCCACCTGCAGGGTGTTGCGCCAGGTGTTGAGGGCGACCACAGCATCACGCGAGGACCCAGGAATCACCTCGATGGCCAGCAGCAGGCCGCCGTCAGGCTCCTCTGTGAGCACCTCGTCCCAATCTTCCACGCTGGGCGCAGTCGGTCCACACCCATCAGCGGAGTGGTCAATCCAGCGAGTGCCCGCCTTCCTCGAGTTGCTCGTCGATGACGCGGTAGAGTTCCTCGCGGCGCACCGGCTTGGGCACGAACGCATCGCATCCGGCCTCGAGGGCCTTGCGGCGATCCTCCGGCGAGGAGAAGGCGGTCACCGCGATGATACGGCTGTCGCGCACGAGCGGGTGGTCGCGAATGTTGGCTGTGAGTTGCAGTCCATCAGTCCACGGCAGTTGGATGTCCATGAAGATCAGTTCGTAATGACCGTCCTGCAGCGCCTCGAACGCCTGGTTCGCATCCTCGGCGATGGTCACGTCGTCGATTCCCTTGCCGGCGAGCAACGCCTGCATCAGGCGGATGTTCACGTCGTTGTCCTCAACCACCAGTGCGCGCATCTCTCTCAGGGCAGGATTCGGGCGGCTCCAATTCAACCCTTTGCATCAGTGAGTTGAATCCGATGGCACATGGAAGCAAATTCATACATCTGGTAACGGATGTTGACGACGTGATTCACAGCACCCCATAGGGGTGCTAGCGAACGCTTAAACACGGACTGCATAACGAGCGGCCGCTGAGGGTGCGTCATGGAGTTCGGAGGCGACATCTTCCAAGACCTCTACATCGAATTCATGTTCTGGTCGGTCCTCGTCGGCGTCATCACATTCGTCTGGATGATTCACCACTCATTCGTCTATCGCACGTCCGATGGCGACCTGTCCGGGAAGCGCCACCACCTGCGCACGCAACTCGACTCGCTGCGCCACGAGATGAAGCGAGCGGGCATGGATATGGAGTTCGAGATAGAGGAGGAGGAGGACAAACGGGCGTGGCCGAATGTGGACAACATCAAGGTCGGTGTTTTCCCAAAGGAGAACGACAACCTGAAACTCGAACTCTTCTGGACGATCATTCCCTTCATCCTCATCTGCTACCTCTGTTGGATATCCTGGGCTCCGACCGACGCCATCTGGCCAGCCGCCTACGAGTTGGAGGACGCTCACGAGGTAGGAGTGACGGGCCAGCAGTGGTTCTGGGACTTCGATTGCAACGGGCTGACCTCCGACTTGTGCGATGTGGGTGTTGACAGCGATACCGGTCTGACCGTTCTGAGTCTGAAACTGGACGAGACCTATATCCTGAACCTCTCTTCGAGAGATGTGCTGCACGCGCCGAAGATCGTGCAGTATGGACTCACGGAAGATGCCGTGCCGGGGATGTACACCACGATTGTCTTCACGCCTTATGAGACGGGCAAGTACTTCCTCGACTGCGCCGAATACTGTGGGGACGACCACTCCTACATGACGGCGATTATCGAGATACACACTTAGGGGGATTGAGGATGCAACTGCGCAACGTCTGGACCGTCCGTGCGATGGTGATCGTGGCGGTGCTGTTCGCCGCGCTGATGTTCTCCCCCGAGCACGAAGCACGTCCGAGTGGCATCAGCAGCGTGGACTCCGGCTGTTCCTGCCACAGCGGCACGCCGAGCAGTCAAGTGGTCGCTAGCATCACGCTGGCGAACGGCTCGGCGCTGCCCGAGAACTACGAACCGGGCGCCACCTACGCCCTGCTCATCTCGTTCAGCGGCGGACCAGCCGAGGACAACATTCCGGAGCGGGTGAACACTGGTGGATTCAACCTCGTTGCGAGCAAGGGAACTCTGACCCCGATAGACAACACGACACAGATTTTGGCGGGTGAACTCACCCACACAGATGCGGGCAACGACCAGCAGGCGTGGAATGCCGACTGGACGGCGCCCACCAGCGGTTCGACTGTACTGCGGCTGATGGTCAACTCGGTCAACGGTGACAACTCGGCTAGCAGTGACGACCAGTGGAACACGGTCAGTTACACGGTCTCGGGCGCGGGCGGCGAGGCCCCGACGATGCAGGCGAACGGCCTGACCGTGCTGTTCAGCGGCATCCTGCTCACCGCCATCCTGTTCGCCCTCGCCCTCACCTACGTGTTCTACGTACGCGACCCGGAGTCGTTCTCTTGGAAGCGCTTCCAGCCGTGGATCTCGCACTGGCTGACCTCGACGGACCACAAGAGCGTCGGTACGCTCTACTTCGTCTCAGGGCTGTTCTTCCTCGGTGTCGGCGGCATCCTGGCGATGATGATACGGATTCAGTTGTCCTCTCCGGGCAACGACTTCCTCACCAAGGACGAGTACAACTCGTTCTTCACCCTGCACGGAACGGTGATGATCTTCCTGGCGGCGATGCCGCTCATAAACGGCTTCGCCAACTGGATCGTGCCACTCCAGATCGGTGCCAAGGACCTCTGTTTCCCACGACTCAACGCGATGTCGTTCTGGCTGCAGCCGGTCGGTGCCATCCTGTTGCTGTCAGGCATGTTCAGCGGCATGGGTGCGGATGTCGGCTGGACCGGCTACCAGCCGATCACGTCCACGACGGACCATTACGGAGCGACCTTCTGGCTCGCCGGACAGGTCCTGCTGGTCGCCTCGTCGACCTTGACGGGAATCAACTTCATCGTGACGATTGCGACGATGCGGGCTCCGGGTATGGGCTGGATGCAGATGCCGCTGTTCACCTGGTCAATCCTCGTATCGGTGATGATGCTGTTCATCTCCATCCCGACGTTCGGCATCGGTCTGATCGAAGCGTATCTCGACCGAACCATCTCGACGACGTTCTACAACACATCAGCCGGAGGTGACCCGCTGCTGTGGAGCCACCTGTTCTGGTACTTCGGCCACCCTGAGGTGTACGTGGTGGTCGTACCCGCCTTCGGAGTCATATCCGAAGTGATCGCGACGAGCGCTCGACGGACGATCTTCGGCTACCGCTCGATGGTCTACGCGCTGGCAGGAATCGGATTCGTCGCCTTCATCGTCTATGGACACCACATGCTCACCAGCGGGATGTCGCCGCTGCTCCGCTTCGTGGTGATGCTCACCACCATGCTGGTGGCAGTGCCGACCGGCATCAAAATTTTCAATTGGCTGAAGACGATGCATGGCGGATCGCTCGTTTACAGAACCCATACCCTGTGGGCGCTCGGCTTCCTAGTGACGTTCACCTTGGGTGGCATCTCGGGGATGTTCTTCCCAGCCATCGCCATGGACGTGCACCTGCACGAGACCTACTTCGTGGTCGCCCACTTCCACTATGTGCTGGTCGGCGGAACCGTGTTCGGCCTGTTCGCCGCCTTCTACTACTGGTATCCCAAGATCACGGGACGGATGATGAGCGAACGGCTGGGAATCCTGCACTTCCTGATTGGCTTCATCTCCTACAACGGGGTGTTCTGGCCGATGCACAAGCTCGGGCTGTTGGGGATGACCCGACGGCATCACACCTACTACATCCGGGCAGACGAGTACAGCGACATCATCGGCACGCTGCCGCCTGAAGCAGCACAATGGAATCAATTCATCACGGTGTGCGCCTTCATTTTCTTCCTGTCCAACCTGATAATGGTGTACAACATCATCGCCTCGTGGCTGAATGGCCGCAAGGCGCCGGCCGACCCGTGGGGCGGCTGGTCATTCGAGTGGCTGGTATCCTCCCCGCCGCCAACGCCTAGCTTCGATGAGATTCCTACGCTCGAGAACGCCAACCCGGACCATGCGCCGGGCAGGTTGACGGGGATGCTGGAACGAATCATGACTCCCGATTCGGGTGACGAAGGAGAGGAGGCGGGACATTGAGCGACGACCACGGATACCACCACGGCCCGCACGAATGGAGCCACGGCGCTCCGCACAACAGCTGGGCGCCGATCATCATCAGCATCGGCTCGGGCGTGTTCCTGTTCTTCTTCGCCAAGGCGTTCACGATGAACGAAGGCATGAACGGATACATCTACGACAGCGCGCCGCTGCCGCTGGCCATCGCCGGACTGGCGATCATCTTCGCTGGCCTGATATCTTGGTGGAAGCAGGACTTCTCCTTCGATGGCTCCTACGAGCCGCAAGCGACGCATGGAAGCACCCCGTTCTCCAACGTGGACATACGCAAGGTCGGCATGTGGGTCTTCCTGATGTCTGAGATGATGATCTTCTCGTCCCTGTTCGCAACCTACATCCGCTACCGCACCAGCATCGATTCCTGCTACTCGCTGGAGGGCACGGTCGTAGAGCCGGGGACCGCCTGCTGGCTGCCTGCCTCGTACTTCATCGCCAAGGGTGGGGAACATGCCCATTCGACGCTCGGATTCATGCCCGACGCGCTGGTACCCGGCGCAATCAACACCTTCGCATTGATCATCTCGTCGTACACCATCGTGATGGCGCTGAAGACCGCCAAGCGCACCGACTTAGAGCACGCAGAACGCAGCATCAAGGTGCGCAACTATCTCGGAGCCACATTCTGTTTGGCTACCTTGTTCCTCGTGATGAAGATGATCGAGTGGTTCATCGGCTTCCACATCGGGCCGTTCGAGGCGCCCTCGCTGCTCTCCGACCAGTTCACCATCCACAACGACGCCTACACCTACAACTACGGCCATGGGGCGGAGGCGGGCGCGATGACGGTCGACATACGCATGGCGGCCTCCATATTCTACCTCACCACGGGTACGCACGGAGTACACGTGTTCGCGGGGATCGTAGGTTTGGGTTACATGGTCGTCAAGGCGCACAAGGGCGGCTACGGGCCCGGCAACTCTGTGAGCATCGAGTACTTCGGGCTCTACTGGCACTTCGTCGACCTGGCATGGGTGGCAGTGTTCCCGGCGTTCTATCTGTATTGATGAGGAGAGTGATTTGAGATGAGTGCGAAAATAATGGGATTCGATGCGTATAACTTCAACTTCTTCTGGCTGATGCTGCTGACCGCCATCGAAGTCGGTGTGGTGGCGCAGTCGGAGAACATGGCGTGGGCGACACTGATTTTCGTGCTCGTCTCGATCGGGGTCGTGAAGTTCATCGGCATCGCGGCGGTGTTCATGCACCTGCGCTTCTCGCCGGATTCGAACGTGCTGACCGCTACGGCGCTGTTCCCGGTGATTTTCATCGTCCTGTTGGTGCTGATGGTCGGCCTGACCAGCCCCAGCGCGGTTGAGAACCTGCCAGCCTTCTGCAGGCCGGGATACTACGGCCTTTGACAGGATTCGACCTGAATCCATTTGACGGAGAGCCTTCTGGGTCGAGGTGTGCGGACGTCGCATAGCCTGGTATCGCGCCGGATTTGAAATCCGGTGACCTTGTGTCTCGGGAGTTCAAATCTCTCCGTCCGCGCCTCTCTGACAAAGGACCAGTGAACCGAACAATTCAGAAATGAATCACAGGTGGATGTGTCATGCGCAAACTGCTGGGTGTCTTGCTGCTCACAGCAATGCTGCTGTTATCTGGTTGCTTGGATGTGAGTGATGGTCAGAACACCCAAAAATTCAACGGATTGGACTACAATCCACCGATCACCGCGCCCGACTTCACGCTCACCAATCAGTACAACACGACAACCTCAGTGTCCGAACACGCCGGTAAGGTGGTGATTGTCGCCTTCACCTACACGCACTGCCCAGACGTCTGCCTCGCCGTCGAGGCCAACCTCTACTCGGTGATGACAGAATTAGGCCCGGACTACGGAGCCGATGTGGAAATCATCTCGATCACCATCGACCCGATGCGCGACACTCCCGAGCACCTGCTCAACTGGACGACCACCCACAATTACACCTGGCCACACGTCACCAGCGAGGATCACATGGTGATGGTGGACCTGTGGAACGACTGGGGCATCGCAGTAAACAACGAGCACATCAACAGCAATCATTCCGACCATGGAGAGAACGAGACCTCTGAAGAAGAGCACCACGAGGAGGACGAACATGAGGACGAAGGCCAGGAAGGCGAGGCGGCTGAAATCTACGAGGTCGGCCACAGCACGGTCACATTCATCATCGACCAAGACGGCATGAAGCGAATCGCCTGGGTCGGTTCAGATTGGTCTGTACACGGATTCCTCGAGGACATTCGCACCCTCATGGGAGAAGATGGACATTCCACTCATGGGCACTGAAGCCACCCTCATAATGCGATTCAGGTGGTTTGTGACGCTTGAAAAGCGTCATCAATGCGGGCTCGCCTGCGCGAGGCGTGCCTCAAGGTCTGCGACTGGTCGGAATCCTGCTGATGGCAGCGATGCTCTCCGGGTGCGTGACCAACCCTGTCGCCGAATGGGGCACCGACGGCCTGACGGTGGAAGTCGACGAGGGGGCGGGCACGGCGGTGATCTTGAACAACCTTGGAGACTCTACAGGAGAGCGAGAAACGGTCAATCTGGTCGGTTGTGACAGAAGTCACATCATACCTGAGGTGGAGGGGAATATCAGCGAGACTTCGTACAAGGAGAAGGTGCACATCGACGGCTGGCTGACTGCGAGCAAGAGCTTCCCCGAAGGGGTCGAGGTGGTCGGCGGAGCGGAGGCTGCGAGCGTGTCTTCGGTCATCGTGCGGCTGACCGATTACGACAATGCGAGGCAGAACGAGAACGGTCGGTTGTCAATCACCAAGTGGGATTATCCCACCACTGGTATCAAGGCGCGTCCTCCTGGCTACATGAAATCAAGTGATTTCCCCCAGTCTGGATGGTCTGTGGTGGGCCTAGTCCCGGGCAACGAGAACGTGCTCAAGGGATTCGCCGCGCTCGACTGGAACCAGAAGGTGTCACTGGAGGGATGGCTGATGCATGGCAACGAATCTGATGGAAGCTGGTATCCCATGGCGGTGCGCGCCACCGATGACGGGCACTGCCGCATCTTCGCTGGCATCGGAAATGCTGGCTTCAGCGGCTCGATGGTGGTCACCTCGATCAGGCTGGAGAAACATGGAACCATTGACGATGACCACGCATACAACGCCTACAAGGTGAGGTATCTCGGCAGCAGCGGTTACGTTCTCCTGTTGCTGGCGGCGGTGGCCGGTGCCTTCGTGCTCTACGTCGGCTCCACCGGAGTGATTCGCACCGGCGCCAAATGGAGTGCGAAAAAGATGCTCTCCGAGGCGCAGATGGTCGCTGCCAAGGGGATGCGCCGCGAACTAAAGGAAGCCAAGACCACGATCGAGGAGGCGACCGGTACCGAGATGGACCTTGAGAAGCCCGATGTTGAGAAGGAGGAGAAACTGTCCAAACTCGACGAGGGAGCTAGAGTCGATCTCGGTGATTTCGATGTGGAGGGTGCACTCAGAGGCCAGCGCCCCGACCCACGCGCGCTCGGCTCGCGCCCAGAGGGCGGAGTCATCTCGACCGTAGAGGCCGATGAGATGGACGTTGAACTCTCTGAGTTGCAGGAGGATCTTGCCGCCCAGCGAGAGTACGAGATGGATGCTAAGAAGAGCGGGCGGCGAGGCGTGTTCGTCCCAGAGTCTGAGGGGTCCGAAGAGCCGGCGGAGCCGGAAAAGGCGCGCAAGACCCGACGTAAGCGGAAGGTGAAGGAGGCGGAGCCGGAACCTGAACCTGAGCCCGAGAAGCCGAAGCGAAAAGGGCCATCCGTGGCAGAAGATGACGACTTCTCTGACTTCTCACTGTGAATCAATCATCAGCGGGTGTCCCAAGGGACGTTGGGCGAGCCACGAATCCAGAGTTGCTTCGGGTGGAACTCGAGCAGCGCGGGGGTCTGTAGACAGGGCTCGCCATCAGCCTGCACGATGAGCGCCGGGTCGTGGGATGCATCGGTGGGGTTGCCGTCAGCATCGACCGCACGAATCTCCAGTCTTCGGCAGGGCTTGAGCTCGATTCCCCATTTGCCGACGTGCTTGCCCTTCCTGAGCGGACCCATCAGGGTGAGCATCTGGATCTTGCTGAGTCCCCAGGCTGTGCACAGGTAGCCGTGATCGACAATTGGGGAGGCGTTGGGGGCGACCTTGTAGCCGCCACCGAACATCTCCGACATCGAGTAGCACAGCATAGAGAAATCAACTACGATTCCTGGTTCATCGTCGATCTTCACCCACGCTGTCTTCTTCTTCCACGGGAATATCTCCGTCATGCCGAGATAGGTGTATTTCATCGAGCCACGAATCCACTTTCCGCGTGTCAACTTCGCCCGCGCGGTCGCAGATGTGACTCCGCTGTCAGACTCTAGGAACACCCAGCGCACCACCCTGCCCTCGATATCCGCCGGCCCATCCCACGCCGGATTGTTCTGCGGTTCCGGATAGCCTCCCTCAGCTGCTGCTGGCACTCCCTGCAGACGAAGTGCTCCGACGTGCCGGTCGATGCCGGAAGTCAGGATGGAGACGACCCCGTCCACTCCTTTCATCGGGTAGCCGTGCGCACGCGCAACGTCGTTGCCGGTGCCTCCTGGGATGATTCCGAGTGGAATCTTGCTGCCACGCATTCCCGATGCGACCTCGTGAATCGTTCCGTCCCCGCCGCAGGCGACTATCATATCCAGATCGTCTCGCTCCCTGAGGCCGAATGCAATCTCACTGGCGTGGCCGATGTGCTCGGTGTGATGCACTTCGGCATCGAATCCCGCTGCTTCGAGGGCTGGTTTCGCCTTGTTCCAGCGCTTGAGCGAGGCGCCATCACGGCCGGCTGGATTCACGATGCAGGCAATGCGCGGCATGGAGGGTGAGAGGCAGGTCTGCACATCAGCCTTCGGCCGGATGGAGATGCGCACCGACAGGTGCGAATCTGACAAAGGGGGGCGCCTGCTCGCGCGGGCGGGCGAGGTTCTGCGATGAGCGAGTGGAGCGAGTTCGACATCAGTTGCATGCGCCTCGCGCTCGAGCTGGCGGAGAAGGGCTGCGGCAAGGTCTCGCCGAACCCGCCGGTCGGGTGTGTGCTGGCGAGTGGTGGTGAAATCGTTGCTTCGGGGTGGCACGATCACCTAGGCGGGCTACACGCGGAGCAGTCGGCCATCGCCGACGCCGAGGAGCGGGGGCTGGCCACGCACGGAAGCGTTGCTTACGTCACGCTGGAGCCGTGCAACCACCATGGAAGGACGCCGCCATGCACCGAGGCCCTGCTGTGGGCGGGCGTGCGTGATGTGGTGCTCGCCGCCGCTGATCCGAACCCCACCGTACGCGGAGGAGGGGCTGAGTTCCTGCGTGAAGCAGGTATCAGAGTCCGCTCAGGATTGTTGGAAGACGAGGCGCGCCGGCAGATGGCTCCGTTCATGCACTGGTGCGAGCAGCGTCGTCCGCTGGTGACGTTGAAGGCAGCCATCGACGCTGATGGGGTGGTCGATGCCGAGAACGAGGAGGCGGGACGGTTCACCAGCGAGGCTAGCCTGAGGCGTGTGCATGAACTGCGACGAGAGTCGGATGCGGTGCTCGTCGGCGTGAACACCGTGATTCGAGACGATCCTGAACTCACTGTGAGGATGGTGCCACACGAAGCAGGGAGTCAACCGCTGCGAATCGTGCTCGACCACACACTCAGGACACCACCCGCATCCCGATTGGTCACCGACGGGAAGGCGACCCTGATTCTCCATTCCGACGGGAACGAACAGCGGGCAGCGGCCCTCGCCTCAGATTCAGTCGAGGTGCTGCACATGCCGTCGCTGCAACCGACCGAGCCACCTGGCGTCGAACTCGACCAGTTGCTCGACCTGCTCGGGGATCGCGGGCTGCAGCGGGTGCTCATCGAAGGCGGACCGGATGTGTGGAGCCGGTTCCTGAGCGCTGAACTCGTCGACGAGGCGTTCATCATCCGCAGCGACGCAAGCATAGGCCCCGGACCCGCCGCTGGAATCGATGCGGCAGTGCTCACCACAGCGGGTCTGCAATGCTCTTCCAACGATTCATCGATGGACGACGTAATCGAGCACTGGCTCCGGTGACCCTCACTCATCCTGTCGAGAGCGAGCCTCGGAGCGCACGGTGTCATCGAGCACGAGCAGCCTTCCCCTGAGTCCCAACGGAGGAAGAGGAAACTCGTCGCGGTGCGGACAGAGTTCGTCGAGGAACGGCTGGTCGAGTTGGTCGAGCACCAACGGATAGATGCGACACCCTTCGGGACGGTTCTCCCACACACGACATGTCCCGGGTGCGTCCGCATCCGCGGAATCGGTATCGAGGAAGACGCAGGCGCGCGTGGCGGGGTCGTTCTGCAAGCGCACACTGCCATCCGGCAGGACGATGGAGAACGACTCACGCTGCTCCCCGAGCGCCTCCAGCCGCGCGATGTCCTTCTCGGCCAGCGGCATCTCCGTTTCACGGCAGCAGCGACTGCAACCACGTTCGAGGCAGGGTGTCGGCTCCCACTCGATGGACACTCTCAAATCCCCTCTTGAACACCCTGCCGACATCCATCGGCTTCAAACCATGCGCGTCGGTCGCCGCTGCATCGGGCGATTAGGGTAGCCAGGATATCCTGACGGGCTTCGGACCCGTCGACGCGGGTTCGAATCCTGCATCGCCCACATCTAACGACGGCGTTCACACACGACGAGCAGGCGTGAAAGTGAGCCGTGAACACTGATGGGGACCGTGGTGAGCACGGTCCAGCCGCAATTTCCGATCAACTCCCTCATCTCAGCCCACGCGGTGCCGTAGGTGTGGAACTCATCCATATCCACAACCTTGCCAGCGCGCATGGCGGCTACATGCTCTGCCGGCCACGGAAGCAGAGTGATCAGGCGGGCGTCATCAGTAGCGTTCTCGTAGCATCGAGTCAGTGTACCGAGCAGCAGTTCCCTGCCATCTTCTGATTGCCAGGAGTTACGTCCATATGGCGGGTCGAAAGCGAACGCTGGCACTGGTTCATCGAGTGTGAAATCGAGCGCATCATCCACCTCGATGGTCACCGCAGCCAATTCGTCCTGCTCATTCCACAACCAATCGAGGTTCATCTGTGTGCCTTCCACCATCTCCTCATCGAGGTCCGAACCGTATGAATGGACTCCGAGCAGTGCCGCTTCGATGAGTACTCCCCCAGTTCCACACAACGGATCAGCCAGTGCTAGGCGACCGTCGGGGATGTGCGGATGAGCGAGATTGACCATCGCTCTGGCGATTCTCGGGTCGAGGCCTACCGGCTTGAAGAACGGCCGCATAGGTCCTGTGCGCTCCTGCCAGGTGATCGATGTGCTGTCAGCCGGTTGAGATAGTCCCCAGAGGATGTGCGCTTTACGCGGCAACTGTTCCATTTCAGGGTGCTGTGCCTGCTCCTCACCGACGCAGACAACCACGAATTCGTAGTCAGGTGCCTGCAGGTCGAACACCCACCCCATCGACGCCAGCCGAGCGCCTAACTCGAGTATGAGTGTCGAATGGCTGATGCCGACACCCCCGCCATCGATGTTCTCGACACGAACCGCGATGCTCTGCTGCCTGTCATCCGATTCGGAGGGGGCGGGACCCGGAGCGGCAAGAATCGTGTCCAGCAGCGCCTCAGTATCCATGTGGTCGACTCGGCCCCCGCCAAGCAACCAGCGGGTGATGGAACTGCAGCGGTCCACGATGTCGACATCCAGATCATCCGAGTCGACGCGGAGCACACGCGGATGCTCGACCTCGGACTCGATACCGGCTGCCTCGAGCAAGGTCTGGACCTCCAAGCGGTGCAGGGCCGGATGCCAACCCCCGACGATAATCCGTGCTTGCATGCCTTTCACCTCCCGTCGGCTCTACTCTCACTTCCGGCCCCGCGTGGCCTTCAATTCTATATCCGTCGGTGGAATCGGCAAGGCGATGACGGCCAAGCCAAGGAAGCGAACAGCCACCGCCCCTTGGGCGGTGCTCGTACCGTTCGCCCTGCTGTTGATGGCATCCTTGGCAACCGCCACGACCTCATCTCCGGCGATGCAGGATGAGGAGCCGGACCCGCGACGGATGCTCACCTTCGAGCAGAACACGCTCTACATGTATGGGATCCAGACCTCTGAGTCACCTGAGACGTGGGAGACCTGGAACCACGCGGAGCCCAACGATGGGCGCTCCGACGACAGTTTCTCAGAAGACAACCTCTTTGGGGGAGGGGGCGGCGGGCGGCGGGAGTTCGCCTTCGACGGCAGCGACGTGAACAACGAGACGGTGGGCGTGGACACCGAA
>CALCOR010000276.1 GCA_937897085.1 uncultured euryarchaeote
ATCACTACGACGAGAGCGAAGAGTTCTTTTATCAGGTAGAAGGCGACATTGTGGTCAAGATCATGGACAACGACACGCCGGTCGACATCCCGATTCGCGAAGGAGAGATCTTCCTGTTGCCACCCAGGGTGCCGCATTCGCCTCAGCGCGGGTCCAATACGGTCGGCTTGGTCATTGAGCGAAAGCGGGCCGAGGATGAGAAGGACGGGCTTATCTGGTTCTGTGAGAAGTGCCACCACAAACTCTACGAAGAATATTTCCGCCTCGACAACATCGAAACGCAACTGCAGACGGTCTTTCATCACTTTTACGGTTCCACGGAACATCGTACGTGCACGCAGTGCGGCACGGTGATGGCGCAACCGTAGCGTCGATTTAGTCAGGGATGACCACTGTCTGAGACGTGATGCTAAAGGTTGATATCCATACACACATCCTGCCAGAGACCTTGCCCGATTTGAAGGCGCGCTACGGTTACAGCGGATTCGTACAACTCGAACAGCACGGTCCAGGCTGCGCGCGCCTGTCGATTGACGGTCGGACGTTTCGGGATGTCGGCAAGAACTGCTGGGATCCTGGGACGCGCTTGACGGAATGCGACGGCCACGGAGTCGATGTGCAAGTGCTCTCGACCGTCCCGGTGATGTTCAGCTACTGGGCCAAACCACAGGATGCCCATGACTTGTCGCGACTGCTGAATGATCACATCGCGGATGTTGTTGGCGACCATCCCCGGCGGTTCGTTGGCCTGGGAACCGTGCCGATGCAGGAGACGGCGCTCGCGGTGCAGGAACTCGAACGGTGCGTGCAGACCCTCGGCTTGGCAGGCATTCAGATCGGCACCCATGTCAACGGTAAGAATCTGGATGATGAAAGACTGTTCCCGGTCTTTGAGGCGGCCGAGGCGTTGGGAGCAGCGGTCTTCGTGCACCCCTGGGACATGCTCGGGGGGGACCGGATGTCACAGTACTGGTTGTCCTGGCTCGTGGGCATGCCCGCCGAGACCGCGTTGGCGATCTGCTCGATGATGTTCGGCGGTGTCTTCGACCGCCTGCCACGGCTGCGCGTAGCGTTCGCTCATGGTGGCGGTGCGTTTCCGGGCACGGTGGGACGCATCGAACATGGGTTCACGGTGCGGCCCGATCTTTGTGCGGTTAACGTCGAGACCAGTCCGCGCGAACAGTTGCGCCGCTTCTACGTCGATGCGCTCGTGCATGATGGCGATGCGCTGCGATTCCTGATCGATTTGTTCGGCTCAGACCGCGTGGCGCTCGGGACGGATTATCCGTTTCCGTTGGGTGAACACGTGCCAGGCGCGCTGATTGATTCGCTGCCGTTGGACCCGGCGACGCGCCAGCGACTACTCGGCGCTTCTGCGCTGGAGTGGCTGAATCTTGATCCGGGCCAGTTCTTGTGAATCTGCAAACGACAAGGGGAAAAAGCGATGATGAGGTTCGAGCGCGGTCTTGATTTTGCGAGGGCGCAGGACGCGGCGGATCCTCTAGCATCGTTCCGCGATCGCTTTGCTATACCGAGGCGACCTGACGGGACCGACGTCATCTACCTATGTGGGAACTCCTTGGGCTTGCAGCCGACCGCAGCCGTGTCGCTCGTCCGTGAGGAGTTGGAGGCGTGGGGCGCGATGGCGGTCAGCGCACACTTCGCAGCCGAACGACCGTGGGTCTCCTATGCGGATCGCCTCGCGCCCGCCACCGCAGCGCTTGTTGGTGCTCACCCGAGCGAGGTGGTCACCATGAATACGCTCACGGTCAATCTGCATTTCATGATGGTGAGTTTCTATCGGCCCACGGCGGACCGGCGCAAGGTGTTGATCGAACAGCCGGCGTTCCCTTCAGACCGGTACGCCGTCGAGTCACAAATTCGTTTTCATGGGTTCGACCCGGCCGACTCGCTGATCGAAGTCGGCCCACGTCCTAACGAATCCACCATCCGGATGGAAGATCTCGAGACATGCATCTGCGCTGAGGGTTCGACGATTGCCCTCGTCTTGCTGCCAGGAGTGAATTACTACACCGGCCAGGTGTTCGACATGGCGGCGGTTACCCGCCTCGGTCAGGCGCAGGGCTGCGTGGTCGGATTTGATGTGGCCCACGCCGTGGGCAACATCCCACTTCGGTTGCATGACTGGAACTCGGATTTCGCCGTGTGGTGTAGCTACAAATATTTGAACGGAGGGCCAGGCGCTGTCGGAGGCTGTTTTGTGCACGAACGCCACCGTGATTGGGTGGACAAGCCGAGACTGGCAGGATGGTGGGGGCATGACCAGGCTTCGCGGTTCCAGATGGGTCCAGACTTCATTCCCATTTCAGGCGCCGGAGGCTGGCAGGTGAGTAATGCGCCGATCCTCTCGCTGGCACCGGTGTTGGCATCACTGGGCGTCTTCGAGGAGGCCGGCATGGAGGCCCTCACAGCCAAGTCCGACCGTTTGACGTCGTATCTTGCCTACTTAGTGCGCGAGGAACTCGGTGCCCAGGTCGAGATTCTCACCCCGTTGGA
>CALCOR010000277.1 GCA_937897085.1 uncultured euryarchaeote
AGATGTGGGGCACAACGTGCGCACTTGTCCAGACCTGCATCCTGAGAGAGCGGCCAAACGTCGCATCTCCATCGCCAAACGCAGGCGTGGAATGAGGATCTGCGGTCATTGCAGAGATGTGGGGCACAACGTGCGCACTTGTCCAGACCTGCATCCTGAGAGAGCGGCCAAGAGGCGTGCCCGCGGAGGCAGGTCGAAACGCAGAACATGTAGGGAGTGTGGAAAAACAGGGCACAACAAGCGCACCTGTCCGAAACTCTTCCCAGATAAGGCAGCGAAGCGCAAGCCGAGCCGGCGCAGGCGACGCATCTGTGGTGGATGCGGGAAAATCGGGCACAATACCCGCACCTGTCCAAAGCTTCACCCTGACCGAGTGCAGCCTCGGCGCGGCAGGCGGGGCAAGCGAGTCTGCGGCCACTGCGACCAATCAGGGCACAACCGTCGCACCTGTCCTAAATTACACCCTGACAGGGCGGTCACTCGAATGGCACGTAACCGCAAGGGAAAGCGCAAGTGTGGTGTGTGTGGGAAGCGCGGGCACAACAGTCGCACCTGTCCCAAGGCAAAGTGATCCGATGGCAACCGTCATCTGTCCCAAGTGCGGGCAGGCAGACGAGGTCAAGGCTGCTACGGAATCCTGCCTGTTCTTCCACGAATGCTCTGGATGCCTAGTCCTGCTGAAGCCGCTCGCCGGTGATTGCTGTGTAATCTGTTCCTTCGGCGATGAGAAATGCCCGCCTAAACTCGACGAAGATTCCTGTTGCGATTGACGTTTTCCAATTGGAAAATTCAGTAATATGAGGTCAGGTGCTGACGGCTGCGAGCAGCCACATCGATAATCTCCGAATGCACAGCCACCTGTTCCCCTACCTTCTCGACTCCTGGGAGGTATCCGCTGCACACCCCACTGGCGACGAACAGGGCGTCCTCACTGGAACAAAGGTCGTCTCGTCCCCAGATGCGGTCGACGTCATCGCCGAGCATCTCTCTGGCTCGCCGCTCATGGTCCTCGTTGGTGGTCACCAGCCGACCTTCGAAGTGGGCATCGAGGCCGCGCAGGGCGGTGGCCGTGATGACACCTTCAGGTGCTGCACCGATTCCCATCAGCATGTCGATCTCGCAGGCGGGGTTGGCGGCGTCGAGTGCGGCTGATACATCTCCGTCACCGATGAGCGGAACCGACACGTCGAGACCGCGTAGAGTCTTGATCAACTCCTCGTGACGCGGTCTGTCCATCACCACGATGTGCAGGTCGCTAACCTGTTTGTCGAGGGCGGCGGCGGCCGCTTCTACGTTGTAGCTCACATCAGCTTCGAGCGACACCTCTCCAACCACCTCTGCTGGCCCGGCGAGTTTGTCCATGTAACAGTCAGGTGCATGCAACAAATCGCCGCGAGGAGCGGCGGCGAGTACGGCGATTGCGTTGGGCTGATCGAGAGCGACATGATTAGTGCATTCCAGCGGGTCGACGGCGATGTCCACCTGCAGCGCTCCTTCGACTCCCTGCAGGCTGCCGAGTGGCTCACCGATCCAGAGCATCGGCGCATCGTCCCGCTCTCCTTCCCCGATGGCCACCCTGCCATCGAATGGCACCGAATCGAACACATCTCGCATCGCCTCAACTGCCGCTCCGTCAGCGAGTTTCCTCTCGCCGCGTCCCCGCCAGTCAGCGGCGGCGATGGCGGCCGCTTCACAGGCGCGCAGGAAGTGCGGTCCGAGGTCGGCTACGCCTGCCATGCCGCCGTGAGGGCACACAGGTTCTCAATCCTGTGGCTCCCCTTTCCGCTTCTCGAGCACGCGTACCTGCTCGATGACAGCATTCGGATACTGGCCGGAATCGTCCTTCTCCAGCGACTTGACCATGTCCCAGGCGCACAGCAGGCCAGCACTTACTCCCGTCAACGCCTCCATCTCTACACCTGTCCTCCACTCGGCGCGCACGCGCACGAGGCAGCGTAGACCATCCTCATCGAGATTCCAATCCACATCGCATCCCGTGAGCGGAATCGGATGGCAGTGAGGCACTATGCGCGGGGTGTCCTTCACTGCCTGTATGGCAGCCACGGTCGAGGCTTGGATCACATCCCCCTTGGTGACGAGGCCCTCGCGAATCGCATCGAGTGTGGCGGGCTGCAGGCGCAGGAACCCCTCCGCGGTCGCCTCGCGCTGCACGATCGGCTTAGCGCCGATGTTAACGATCGCCTCGAACTCCTCATCCATACGCTCACCCGAGTCCAGCCTTCCACACGGCTCCGTCAACCCTGACCTCACGCTTCCACAAGGGAGCCTGCGCCTTCAGTTCGTCGATGAGCCACTCACAGGCGGAGAATCCCTCAGCACGATGTGGACTCGCCACGTGGATTGCGACAATCGGCTCGCCTGCGAGCACGATTCCCGTCCGATGGGCCAACGCCACCGAATGAACGCCGAACTGCGCACACGCCTGCTCACCCAACTGATGCAGTACTGCAGGCAACTGCTCTTCCCAGGCATCGAACTCAAGCCGTTCCACCTCGACGCCATCGTCCATATCGCGAGTCACTCCGACGAACGAGACTACACTGCCGCATCCGGAGAGGTCCAGCGCGCCGCGGAGCGCTTCGACGTCGAGCGAGTCGACGGCGACCTCGACATGGACATTGTCGCTGCTGGACATGCTCTCGACCCATGAGCGCTGGCACCCCTGCATCAATCCGCCGCTTGCGAACCATTCATGCCCGAACCGCCAATGCCGCTCCAATGTCCAGCGATGAGGCGGCCGATGAGGCGGAGTCCGTCCACATCATGGGCGCTGGGCTATCGGGGCTGGCAGCGGCCATCACATTGGCGAATGCGGGACGAGAGGTGCATGTGCACGACATTCGTGAGGACTCCGGAGCGCGCTTCGACGGTGACTTCCAGGGGTTGGAGAACTGGACTAGCGACTCCGATTTCGTAGATGAACTGGCTACTTGGGGAATAGACCTGTCCGACTTCAAGACGACGGACTTCCACACCATCGACCTCATCCATCCAGACGACGAGATCACCAAAGCGTGGAGTCCGAAAGTGGCCTTCCGGGTGGTCGAACGCGGCACAGAATCGCACACCATCGACCAGAGCATGAAACGTCAGGCCCTCGCTGCCGGAGCGAATCTGCACTACAAGTCGCGGGTGGACCCAGAGGACTGCCACATTGTGGCGGCGGGACCGAAGGACACCTCGGCATTGGCGTTCTGCGAGGTCTTCGAGACCTCGTATCCGAACACGGTCGCCTTCCATTTCAACGACAAACTCGCCCCCGGCGCGTACGCCTACATGATCGTCATCGACGGGGTCGGCCTCATCTGCTCCTGCCTCTGGCGCAAGCAGGAACGCAACGAACGCTTCCTGAACGAGACACTGGCGTGGTACGACAAGCACTATCCAGAGTTGGAGCGGAAGTCAGTGAAGCGGATCGGTGGCAAGGGGGATTTCACCCTCAATCGGCGCTACAAGGTGAACGGCCGCTACTACGTCGGCGAGGCGGGCGGCCTCCAGGATTTCATGTGGGGATTCGGGATGCGCTACGCCATCACCAGCGGCGTGCTGGCGGCGCAGGACATCTTGGGCGAGTGCGACTACGAGACCGAAGTGAGGCGACGGCTTCTGCCGACTGTTCGCACGAGCGTCTCCAATCGCTGGCTGATGAACCGAGTGAGCAATCGCTCCTTCAAGCGCCTGGCGAAGGCATGGATGAAGGATCAGGAGAAGCGGCAGGACGGATTGCCGTTCATCGAGAAGATGTTCCGCCCCGATGCATTCCGCTGGCTGGTCTACAATCTGTTCGCCCGCTGGGTGCTGAAGCGGGTGGATACCGATGATGGAAGGGTGATCCACCGTCTGCCCTATCGAGGTGCTCTCAAGCGAGACGAGTGGAAGCCTTCTGAAGAAGGGGTGGCTGTCGGAGAACGCTGGAAGCAGCAGCGGCGCAAGAAGAGCAGGGCTGCCGCTGAAGAAGAGTAGTGTCCTCAGTGAATTCCCCACAAGGGGATTGACCGCACTGTAGACGCCGTTCGGTTCGACGGTTGGTTGATATGGACAACGCGATTCGGCCGCGACATGACTTCGTGGCCCGACCTCGAGCCGATGGACAACAACCTCGTCAACTACGGGGTGACCGAC
>CALCOR010000278.1 GCA_937897085.1 uncultured euryarchaeote
ATGATGGCCAGCGGACCGCGCCCGGCGTAGAACAGGCCCATGAGCACGTACGGGGCGACAGTGGAACCTGAGCCCTTGGGGTAGATCAGGATTCTGCCTTCGACGCACTCGCCATCGAGTGGATGGCCCGGGTGTTCGATGACGCCCGTCTCACGGTTGACGTAGCCCAGCCAGGTGATCGGCACATCTGTCACCAGGGCGAGGCCATTGATTCGCCAGGAGTCCTGACTCGGCAGTGACTGCCCGGTGAACGTGGCGATGTCATCGCGGTGGGTTTTCCTGCTGGGTCTGGTGGCTGCCCCGGTATCCTCGAGCATTGGTCTCGGTCCCTGCGCCAGTCCGGGGTCGAACGCATGAGCGATGCAGTCATCCATGCGCGCCACAGAGGTGGGCATTCGGTTGAGGCCGCTGGTCAGGTAGTGCTCTGCTTTCATTGAGTTGGTGAGCAGGTGGTTGAACCGCTGACGATTGTATGGGGTGACCTCCGGGCAGGTGTCCGTGAGTACCAACGCACCAGCCTCTTCGAGGAGTTCAGTCGTCCCTTCCGCCTCCGCCTGAGCGTGGTTGTGTCTGCTGGTGAACACCCACAGCCGCTGGTCGGGGATCTTCTGCCCTAGCTCCATTCGCGTCCGTACCGACGCCGCGGCTGAGCGTACCTCCCCAAGGCTTGCCTGAGGGCAGCCGATGACCACCAGGTCGACCGTGCCTTGGGGTGCAAGGTCGTCGTAGAGCCATTCGAGTTCGTCTGCATCGAAGTTGATTCTGCCTTGGATGCGCGGGTCGGAGGAATCCGGGTCGAATCCCTCGGGCGCCTCGCTGACGCCATCCACCCACAGCATCGGGCAGCCGTGGTTGGCTGCTGCTGAGGTCAACGCCTTGCGCTCATCGAATGACAAGCGCCCACCACACGCCTCCAAGAGCCCACGAATCCATGGCATCGGTCCGAACGGAAGGTTCCATCCCGGCCGCACCTGCTTCCCTATCCAGTCTCCGAGCAGTGACAGGTCGCACGGATCCTCGAACTCTCCCCTGACGTCGACGACGATGTTCGGCCACCTGTTGGCGTCGATGAGCAGGCCCCATACCGGTGCATATCCAGTGATCGCGCTCCCTAGGGCCGACAATCCTGATTCCCGGTTGGTGTGCAGTCCGGTCCACGAGTTGGAGAAGCAGACGGCGTTGCTCTCCGCCCACGCCGCGCAGCCGTCATCGAGTTCCAACTCCGTGTCGTAAGGCGTGCATGAGAGCGTGGCGGAGATACCGAGTTGCTCGTAGGCGCGGATGATCTCAAACTGGTGTTCGAGGAACCCCTCATCGGTGATTCCCATGGCGTCAAAGTTGTCGGCGTCACAACCTGCCGAGTTGAGCGTGGTCGGCACCGTCACCCGACCATGCGGGTCGCTGGAGATGTCTGCGAGGAACTGCCTGAGCCCATTTCCACCCGTCAGCACGCTGACACCGGCCACATGGGCGTGCTCGATCTCGACGAAACCGACCGCCTCGGCCGTGCTGGCGAGGTCCAGAACCAATCTGGCCGCCTTCTGCTGCGTCTCCCCATGCTCTCCATCGAGCATGGCGATGAGCGCCAGCGGGATATCCATCACGCCCTGCTCGGCCACCACCGGCAATCAACCTAACCGCCGCGGCCGTTGATGCCCGAATGGAATCCTGTCAGTCATGGTGCGAGTGGTCAGCGGCGAGCGGCTGGCGCCATCCCTGCCCGAACGCCCGATTGGATACTCGAGGTGCAGGGGCCATCTGCCAGCGTTTGTGCTCGTTCGCGTGGAGTGTGGAAAGGATGTCCTTGACAAGTGCCGGGTCGTGACCGTTGGCAGCAATCTCGTCGACTCCCTGACCGTGCTCGATATGGGCCTCGAGGATGGCGTCGAGAATGTCGTAAGGCGGCAGAGAATCCTGATCTGTCTGGTCAGGAGCCAGTTCCGCGCTCGGTGCCTTGGAGAGGGTGCTGTCGGTGATAGGGGGAGTCTCTCCGAAGCGTTCAGCCTCGGAGTTCAGGGCCTTCGCCACCTCGTATACCTCAGTCTTGTAGAGGTCTCCGATAGGTGCGTAACCACCGACCATGTCCCCATACAGGGTGCAGTAACCCATCGCCAGTTCCGACTTGTTTCCAGTTGCCAGCGCCATCGCCCCGCGAGCGTTCGCCAACGCCATCACCAGCATGCCTCGAAGCCGCGCCTGCACGTTCTCCCGCGCCACAGGGTCACCAGCATCGAGTTCCTCGGCTAGACCCTCCTCAGCCAGTGCGTGCAACTCCTCGATTGAGTGCTCCTGAAGTTCCATTCCCAGGGCTTCCGCCGTTGCCTCCGCATCCGCCAGCGAGTGTGCGCTCGAGTGCCGGCTCGGCATGGCGAGTCCGAGCACGTTCTCTGCGCCGATCGCCCGACAGGCGATGGCAGCGCACACAGAAGAATCGACCCCGCCGCTCATGCCGAGCACGATGCGCTCGATGCCCGATTTACGGCAGTAGTCACCCAATCCGGAAGTTATCGCTGCCAGCAGGTCGGTTCCCATCTCCGGTGTGACCGGGTCAGCACCTGCGGCGACCTGCTCGACCACGCATGTGCATTCAGGGCAGCACGAACCATCTGGCCACGGAAGCCATTCAGCAGCAGAGGGGTCGTCGGTGTCGACGAGTAGGACTCCGATACACCATGCGGGAGCCTGAACCAGAGTCCCGTCCGGCCAGGCGGCGAGCGATCGTCCGTCGAACAGCAGGTCGTCGTTCCCTCCAACCTGGTTGCACAGCAGGAACGGGTGACCGAGGGTGGCCGCGGCTGAGCGCACCACATCCCCGCGCGTGCCCTCTTTGTGCAGGTGGTATGGAGACGAGGAGAGATTCACCGACAACGTAAGAGGTTCCCCCTGATGCTGCCACGCAGCGAGTTGCTCGATCGGGTCAGTATCGTAGTCAGCAGGGACCAGACCCGAATGCTGCCAGGCGTCCTCGCAGATGGTGACGCCGATCGAGAGCGAGTCGGAAAGGCGCAGGATTCCCGGAGACTTGTCCGCTTCGAAGTAGCGCAACTCATCGAACACGTCGTATGTCGGCAGCAGCTGTTTGCGTGTCGCCACCTTTGCTTTCCGGCCGGGTACCAAGCGCATAGTCCCGTTCGCGGGCAGATGCCGTTCACCTTGCGGTGGCAGCGGAGTGCCGACGATGAGCGGGATGGGGGAATCGATGCCGCTGGCTGCCTCCGCGCACCGCTCGACGAAGTCGGGTTCCAGCAGGAGGTCACGCGGCGGATAGCCCGAGACCACCAGTTCGCTGGTGATCGCTAACTCGGCGCCGTGCTCCGCCGCCAGCCGGGTCGCCATCTCAACCTCGGCGACGTTGCCATCGAGGTCGCCGACCGTCGGGTCGAGCTGCAACAGGGCGACTTTCACTCCCATTCGCGGCGCCAGCCGCCTTGGACTCCATTGAAGGTTCGCACCCGGCTCGCTGGCCCACCCCTTGTGTCGGTGAGTGGAAGTGATGCTCTCATTGTTCCTCAGTAGAGGCGGCCAGTGTGTGTTTGCGCCGCAGATACATGTCCCTGAGCGGCATCCATACGACGAGTACGATCAGTGACGAGGTCGCCAGCAGCACCGCCATCCAAGTCAGTTCGACAGAACCCGCTGGGTCAGGCGAGTTCGCTATCAGACGACCGACGATGAGACACCCCAACGCCAGTGACAGCAGGGTGATGGCGACCTTGCGCGAGCGCCTTCGCAACATGCGGCGCCATTGCGCCTCGGTCAACTCGTCGAATGGTGGCAGGGTATCCCTCAGTCCGCTTCGTAGCAGGGCTTGTCAAAAAGAGAATCGGTCAGTGGCATGCCTGTCCGAACTTCTTCAAGCGCCAGTAGTTGTACGGCCATGGCGTCAGGAAGCCTGCGACAAGCATCGGGACAATGACCCACCAGGTCAGTTTGGCCCCTCCAGTCAATACAAGGTCGACGACGTTCATCGCCGCTTCCATCGAGAGCATGGAAATCAATGACATTCCGATTGCCACCCGGAATGCCTCATTCAGTGCCATCTGAGCTGATAGGATGGCGGTCTCAAGGGCGA
>CALCOR010000279.1 GCA_937897085.1 uncultured euryarchaeote
CATGTTACCGTGAAAGCGTTGACTGCGGTAGAGATCAAACATCTGGCGGACATCTCTGATCTGACCATCGCACAGACTCTCGAGAGACTTCGTGACTCCGGACTCGACATCCTACCAGGTGGTGGTGCCGAAATTCTCTCTGACGAGGTACGCGACGTAATTTGTCGCGGCAAAGAGTCGAGTGCGGAGTACCTCGCCATCCATCGCACCGCCCATGAATTGGACATTCCTACCAACTGCACCATGTTGTTCGGCACCATTGAGACAGCCTCAGAACGAGTGGACCATCTCCTGAGTCTGCGAGATCTGCAAGATGAGACAGGAGGATTCCAGTGCTTCGTCCCCTATCCGTTCCTACCGGACCACACCCGTCTACCTCAGGCCCAACTGGCCAGTGCCAACGAGGTGTTGCGCATCATCGCGGTTTCGAGGTTGCTGCTCGACAACATTCCTCATATCAAGGCATACCGCATGAACATCGGAGATCGTCTGGCACAGCTGGCACTCAACTGTGGAGCCGATGACATCGACGGCACCGTCGGCCACGAGGAGATAATGCATTCAGCCGGTTCTACAACATCACTCGATGATGGCAGGTCTGAACTGGCCCGTCTAGTCAAGGATGCTGGATGCACTCCAGTGCAACGTGATTCCCTGTACACCCACTTCCGACGTTACCAGGACCCTCCGGCGCCGGGCCGCTCACAATTGCCGGTTGCAGGACAGGTCGTCAGTTGACCCGAAGGGACATGTAGGCGGGGCCGAAAGGCAGCGCACTGAGCGGAATGGCAGCACACTGGACCAGAGTGATCGGCCGCGTGTCGTTCGTTAACTGCGACCCGCTCTATCATGCACTCCCCAATTCTTGGTCTGTACTGCCAGCACCCCCCGCTTGGCTGACTGGGCACCTGTTGCGCCGCGACTGTCTAATCGCCCCCATACCAACCGCGGATTACGCCGCCCACCACGAAGAGCTCCAGTTACTGAAGGGACTGGGCATCCTTTCCGACGGCCCCGTTGGCAGCGTGCTGCTGTTCTCGACGCGACCGCTGGAGCGTATCCGCGATATCGCCTTGCCATCTGATTCATCGACATCCAGCAGGCTGCTGATGCACCTGCTCGCGGCACGTGACATCGATCCTCGTATGCACCAGATGGGTCCGGATCTGGACGAAATGCTGTCGAGATGCGACGCAGCCCTGTTGATCGGTGATCGTGCGCTCGATGAGGCAGAACGTAATCCGGAACTGGTGACAATGGATCTGGGGGCGGAATGGAAGACGCTAACTGGCAGTCCGATGGTGTTCGGGGTGTTCGCAGCGAGGAGAGATACACCATCAACGAGATTGGAGGAGGTCGCGTGCGTGCTCAATGAGCAGTTGCGAGGATTCACAGATGACCCGGATTTCAGAAACGCAGTGCTCGAATCAACAGCACAGCGCAGCGGATTCAGCCTCGCACGGGTATCGAATTACTTCGACGAGGTCCGTTTCAAGGTTGGCGAGCCCGAAGTGGAGGGACTGAACAGGTTCCTGGACGAAGTCTGTGGCATGCAAGATGAGGTTCAGTGGTTCAGCTAATCACTTCTTCCGACGACGGACGGGGCGGCGCCTCTTTTTCTTGTCAAGTGGAGGGGGGCTGTCTTGAGGTTCATCTTCCGGTGGCAGAGGGTCGAGTTCTGGTTGAACCACGGGGGCTTTGGAGGTGACCATGGATAACGCATCCTCGATCGCCTTGCTATCTTCTAATTCCCCGCCAGCATCGTCCACCTCGGTGGTCTCGGCAGCGAGGTCAGCTGCAATCCTCATTGCCGGGTCAGGTTCGTCCTCGACGACACTAGGTGGAACAGCATCAGCATCAGGCGGACCAGCATCATGAATCTCCTCATGTTCCTCTTCTGGTTCTTCAGCATCCAATCTCACGACTTTCCTCGTCTTGCGCTGGTCGGGAGGGGGCCTGTCAGGCTGTTGCCTCCTACTTCGAGCGGGCGGGGGGCCGCGAGCAGCAACCGTTGGCATAGGTTCATTGCTTTCGAGAATCGGTGTGGTGAATTCCTGATCTGCATATTCGGCGTAATCATCGATTGAGTCCGGTGGTTGGTATTCACCGAAATCGTCCTCATATCCCTCGAATTCCTCTTCCTCAGAATCAAATTTGAAATCCACTCTGTTGCGCAACCTAACCAGCACCAACAGCATCGTTGCGATTATCACAAAGGTGCCAGCCACTGGACCCGGATTGGCTTCCAACCACTCAACTGCTATGTCGATGACTGTTGAATCGTCGGGAGGGTGCTCCGGTACATACAGAACTGCCTCGGGTTCGGACTTCGCCACCACTCCACTGTCGAACTCGAGGTGTCCTTCGTGATAGAGTAACATCCTGACTGGCCATTGGGGGGCTGCCATGGCGACCGTTCCATGCGGTGAAGGAACGCTAAGGTCGTAACTGAGATTGAACGGCTTGGGGAGGGCATTCGAGAGTGTGAAATCGACAGTCCATCTCACCTCTACACGAATCTGGGTGTCGAACGTCCCGGTTCCCGCCAGCCCGGTTTTTCCATTGCACGAGACCTGCCCATTGAGCACGACCGCCACATCGACAGAGATGACTTCCGCCCATGCACTGAGGACCCGAGCCTCGTCTGTACCCTTGCACAGCATTCTGTCGATACGCGACACCTCACCATTATCCACCTGACTGTCATCATGGATCGCGTGGGCAGCCAGTTCGCGCAACAATATGCTCTGTGAGAGATTGAGTTGGACGCTGTCGGTGACGCGGAGGCTCCGTCCATTGGCAATGATGGTGATCCTCCGAATCAGATCCTCGTCGGCATCTTCGGAGCAATAATCACCACTTGAGCAGATGAGGTCGGCGGCGTCGGGAACACCGTCACCGTCATCATCCGCGTCCCTGAGATTTGGGATGCCGTCCTGATCGAGGTCACTTCCCGCTGCTCCGAATCCGGGTTGCCAGCGATCCATGGAATAGAGGGCCACGACCTTGCCGCTGCTCGAGACTGCAATTTTCCGTTGTCCTGGCTCTACAGAGAAAAATACAGATTTGTGCCCCAGTTCGATGATGTGTACCTGCGTCCATGATGATGTTGAGTACATTTCTAGCCGCGGTGAGGCGAGTTCCGTGAGCAACCAGATTCTGCTGCTGTCGGGGCCCCATTCCAGATTCTTCGAGTCTCCGTCCAGATGAATCGTGGATACCAGACTGTAGTCCGCCAGTCTTCGAACCTGCATCAACGAACCGCTGGTCCAGACGATCCACTCGCCCTGAGGTGAGATGGCACAGTCGGAGATTGATTCATCAGCAGGCCATGATTTAACGATGGAGGGCCCACTGCGGTCCCACAGGTTGACAACTCCATCCCCTCCGCCGGTCAGCAGTTGTGTTCCATCTGGTGAATGGCTGATACAGGTGACTCGATCGGTGTGGCCGCCGTCGAATCGATTGCTCTCATCTCCAGTGGTCAACTCGTACTCGATGACCCCGTCAGCATCGTTGGCTACAGCAAACAGCAATCCCCCAGGAAGGAAGGAAATCGAGTCCACATCCCTCCCTTCGTCAGTGAACGCGATTCTCGACCAACCCACGGTTTCGAAGATCGCTACAGCGAGTGTGCTTTGATACGGGCTTTCCAGACCGACAATAAGGTGGGCATCGTCATCTGAGAACGCAATCGAGCGAACAACATCCAGTGGATCCAGTGTCGCCAGCATACGACGAGTCTCCACAGTGGTGATCAAAATCTCATCATGGAATGACGTTGCGAGCAGTGAACCGTCATTCGACCAGGCCACTACAGTCGACAGCCCGGTGCCATCGAGGGTGCCACCGGTAGATGTCAGACCACCACTGTAACCGAATCCTGATGTCGTCTCGGCTGCTGCTACGGGAAATAGAGATAGCAACAACGTGCTTAGAAGCAGAATCCCGAGATGGTGCCGCACGCGCACACTCCCTTCCATGGGCTGGGATGAACTTCGGGGCTAAGAACTGTTGTTCGCTGTTGTGCAATACTCCCTGAAAGGAGGAATGGGCGACTAAACGGGCCTCATCATTGAGTCGATATCACTCGCGTGATGCTGTCAAGAGCCTACGAACACGATTTCATCGATATCGAACTCTGCGGACACCATTCCGGCCTCCTGCCCTTCGCGCAGGAACCTGCGCACGCTGTCGCGGCCATCTGA
>CALCOR010000280.1 GCA_937897085.1 uncultured euryarchaeote
TCCATGGCATTCTTCCTGCTCATCGAAGATGCAGGCGTGTTCATCATCGCGCTGTTCATCATCCTGGGGATTGCGCTGGTGTGTTCGAGCACTGACACCCTGCAGAACGCCGTGGTCGCATCGATCAGCCGCGACCTGTCCGATGGCAAGATGGACCTGAAGACCGCACGATTGGTGTCGCTCGGACTGATTCCAATCGCCGTCTACCTCGCTACCGAGCCGACCATCCTCGGGCTCAAACTCGATGGACTCGGCATCTTCGAGATCTTCCTGTTCGCCGACCTGCTGGCCACCGCCACCGTGCTGCCCGTGCTGCTAACGCTCTCAGACAAGATTGACTCGCGCGCATCTCTCGCCGGCGCCATCTGCGGACTGCTGTCTGTGGTCCTCTACGGCGTGGTGACTGCCGACCTCTCCGCCGGCATCCACTACCTCATCTCGCCAACGAACGATATCGGGTTGGCGAACCTCGGTGTGTTCCTGAGCGCGCTCATCGGTTCAGGGCTCGTGACCATGATCGGCAGCAGCGTTCTGCGCGAAATAGACTCTCGAGAAGCGTGAGATGTTGATTCACTGAGCCGACACTATCAATATGCAACAGGAAAGATACTGTTGTGAGGTGCGACTCTGCCAGTTGTTGATCCTACTGACGCTGCCGCATATCTCCGTGCAATTCGCCTAGTGATCGGAGGCTACGGCGTCCATCGTCGCGAGCAACGCCGCGAAGCGGATGTGGCGGTCCGCGAAGAGGTGGCCCGAGCATCAGGACGCGTGCGCAACCACCTGAACAACGTGCACGACTCAGCATATCGAGCGGGCGATACCGAACTCGCACAGGAGTGCGCCCTCGCACTCGAAGAGGTCGATGCACTGCGCAACGACGTCGAACTGGCGGCGACCGGGGCGGACCATCCCTTCTTCTCGCGCCAGAAAGGTGTATCGAAGCGGACCATCAACCGACTCATCAAGCACGATCATGCCACCCTTGAGATGGTGAAGAAGGCGGTGAACGCCAGCAACGATCTGGAGAAGACGTACGCGGAGTCGAATGGCAATTCGAAACGGATGGAGAATGGCTCTGTCACTGTGGAGTCAATCCGCAGGTGCCAGCAACTCGTGTCCAGTTGCCGTGGCCATTTCAGTGAGCGCAACGGAGTGCTCAGAGGAATTTGAGGTGAGAAAATGACGAAGTACAGATGGAGAATGCAGCCCGACATATTGGCCAGACTGATTGATACCGGAGGAATCCAGACATGGGGGAGCCAGGACTTGGTGCTCAAACCGAACGAAGCAGTCACCATCATCGCTGACGGTAAGATCCAGGACACCCTGTCTGAAACTGTGCTCAAGTCCTACGCCGGTGGCTGGGGGAGATGGCTCGGTTCGCGCATCGGGCTCGGCTCCACCGACCACAAACTGCTGTTCACGATGACCGGGCCGTTCGACCTGCTGTTCCTCATTGATGGGCAACTTCGCGATGGTTCACACGCCCGCGGCATGGCCGTACTGCGACTCCAATTCAACCGGGAGGATTGCGCCAAACTGCTCAACGTGTTCGCCAACGGACCGCGCCTGCTCGATCGCGGTTTCTTCGTGCGCCTCTACGAGCGGGAACTCGAGGAGCGGGTGATCAGACCATTGTTGGCCGAATACGCTGATGGCGGGCAACTGCGCGGACGCGAGTTTCAGGAAGCATTCGAGATGTCCTGCCGCGCAGAGATGCGTGGCTCGTTCGGTCTTGCCGGACTGACCCTGCTCAAGGCGTACTGCACCGTCAACCAGACCGATGTCGAGCGGCTCGCCGCCTACCAACACCAGGCGCAGTTGGCGCAGGATTCCAGGCAGGTCGATGCCGACTCCTCGCTGGCTCAACTCGAACGGGCGCGAGCGGCGACTCTGGCGCGCATCGAAATGGAGAACGACATCGCTCAGGCGCAGGCACGCGGCAAGGTGGCGAGAAAACTCGAACACGAACTCAAGAATCTCAGGAAGCACGAGGCGTCATTGCATGCGGAACGTGAGCACGCGCAGGGCATGGCGGACGTCCGCATGGGTGAGCAGGAAGCGGAGTTGCAATCAGCGATGGCGGCATTCGAAGTCGTCCAGCAGAAGAAGCAGGAGCGCCTGCGGATGCAGGCGAAGCTCAACGGCGAACGGCAGGAACAGACCGACGGCATGCAGCGTGAGATGATGCAGATGGCAGCGGAGAAGGCTGTCCTCACACCTGAAGTGATGCTCGAATTCCTCAAGCAGCAGACCGCACAGAAAGTGGCTGACAAGTGACCGAAGGGCCGACTTCGGCATACGCGCCATTCATGGGGTGGAGGTTCCCCCCGTGCTCTCAGGGTGAGTGTGTGAGCCGGGCAAGTGAACTGTGGAAGCGGATACAACATCCGTGGCCGATTTGGAGACACTTCTGGAGTAACCGCGAGGCGCTCCGAGGGAACCTGTTCCTGCTCAAGGTGATCAGCGCCGGATTAGTGGTGATATCCCTCCTCTATTTCCTCCCCAACCATCTGGCGAACCAGCCCGATGACGCATGGTGGAATCCCGAGACTTCTCTCGATCGCGCCATCCCAGCAATACCTTGGTCGATCATCCCCTACATCTCACTCTACATGTTCTACATCGCGACTCTGGTATGTGCACCTCGCAACGACCGAGGGCGGCTGGAACTGCTCCTTGGACTTCAGGGGATGATTCTGATGGGCGCGGTGGGGGTGTTCTTCTTCGTCGCCTTCCCAACCGAGGTATCCATCCGTTCTCAGTTGGCTCCTGAACTTCTGGCGGGTGAAGGATGGCCGGGTAAGTTGTACGGTGGATTGCACACCATGGACGCCCCGTACAACGCCTGGCCAAGTCTACATGTGGCTCAATCGCTCTATCTGGCGCTGGCGATAACCGTGTGGCTCAAGCGTGAACACGCTGATGCGCGCTGGCTGCTGCCCGTGCTGGTGTTCCTGTGGATAGATTGGGGGGCGCTGTCGCTGAGCATCCTGACCACCAAACAGCACTACGTGTGGGACATGTTCACGGGGGCTGCGCTCGGGCTGGCGTTCTGGCATTGGCACACCAAGCCGCTCATAGACCAATATGATGGCTGGGAAGAAACTCGGTTCTCCAATCCCTTTAGCGATGACTGATCATCCTAGTACTATCGGCAGGAAGGCGTTGGCGGCCATCTCGCAGGCGTTGGCGACATCATCGAGGCGCTGCAGCACGCGGTACATGTGCATCGCCGCCAGCGGGTCGTCATCTCCTTCACTGAACACGAATGCCGCTGATTCTCTCTCGACGACGTCCGCCTCGTGCTCAAGGAGGTTCACCTCCCTGATCAGCTTGTGTAGAGTATTCTTCTCTCGGCGAGCGAACCCGGACAAGCTGACGTTCTTCAGTTGCTCGACAGCGTCCTCGTAGCGGCGCGCAGTGGTAGCCACCGCCTCAGCCATCCGCGTCAGGTTGGCACGCGCCTCCGGTTCGTCGAACAGCGGTCTGAAGGAGAGTTGCTCGGCGACGTTCTGGGCGTAGTCTGCTATTCGGTCCTGACGGGCTACCATATGCAGGAATGTCTCCCTGCCGATGGCCATGCGCACTCCCGATCCGACCTCGTTGCGCAACTGCGACTTGAGCCCGTCAGCCTTGAGTTCAGCGGCGACCGTCGCCGTGATGTGCTCGGTCGGATCATCGCCCTCGGCGGCGGCCCGAACCGCCTCTAGCATGCAGTCGACCGTGCGTTCAACCGCCTGCGCGTGCTGGTGGAACAACTCGAAGGGCGTGGCCGCGAACGCGACCGGCGCCGGCTCGCCGACCACACCAGACGGCGTCTCGGAGACGACCAGTGTGCGGCTGACGACCTCGGGCACCCTCGGCTTGAGCATCACGTATCCGGTGACGCCGAAAGCCAGAACGGTGACGACCATCACGTTGGTCTCATTGCCGGCGAACAACACGAAGAAAATGATCGCGCCCACCGCGGCGAGCGGAAGGCTGGCCACCCAGGAGGCGGCTATCTTGCCGAACACTCGGAAGTCGACCGCCGAGGCACCACCGGCGAGCCCGACCCCGACGACCGCGCCCACGAGCGTGTGCGTGGTGGAGATGGGGATGGCCAAGAAGGGCATCGAGAACACGAGCACCGTCGTGGCAGCCCCGAACTCGGCGGCGAATCCACGTGAGGGGGTGATGTGCGTGATCTTCTTGCCGATCGTGTCCATCACTTTGTAGCCCCAGGTGGCGACACCGATGGTGATGCCCGCCCCTCCAAGAAGCAGGAGGCCGAGCGGCACCTCGACACTGTCACCGGACAGGACCCCATCCGGCGAGGTGGAAATGTCATAGATGGCAGCCATCGGACCGATGGCGTTAGCGACGTCGTTGGCACCGTGGGCGAAGGCGACGTAGCAGGCGGTGATCACCTGCAGCCAGATGAACACCCGTTCGACCCCGGCATAGCCCTCCTCCTTGAATTGGTAGCGGCGCAGCACAATCCACAGCACCACGCTGGCGAGCACACCGATGGCGAGGGCGACGAGCAGGCTGTTGATCGGAATCCATGCTCCGTCGGAAAGCGGGTTGAAGGAGGTCCCGGAATTCGCCGGCAACCAGTCATATTTGTCCTCGATCCAGCCGTTGTCCTGAGCCTTCGCGAAGAATCCCTTCAGAGCTTTGAACTGCAGTGCAAGACCAAGAACGAAGAATGTCGGCAGCGCCAGAATGGGAGCCATCCGCTTGGTCTGCTGCAATGGGTCGTCGTGGTTCAGGATCACCCGTTTGATCACCGAGAACGTCCCGTACGCGAGCAAGCCGCCGATTAACGGCGAGACCACCCAGCTGATGACGATCCCGCTCACCTTGTCCCAATTCACCGAATCCGCCTGGATCCACATCCCCATGCCAATGACACCACCGACGATGACGTGGGTGGTCGAAATCGGAAGACCGTACTTCGTGGCGATGGTGAGCAGGATCGCGGCGGACAGCAGCGCGGCCATGAATCCGTACATCAGCTGTTGGCTGAGTTCGTAGGAGAGTTCGTCGGTGCCGAAATCGAGCACGCCCTTGCGAATCGTGTCGGTCACATGACTGCCGAACAACACGGCTCCGCCGAACTCGAACACGGCGGCGACGATGATCGCCCGCTTGAGAGTGAGCGCGCCGCTGCCGACACTCGTTCCCATCGCATTGGCTACGTCGTTAGCACCGATGTTCCACGCCATGTACGCGGCGATGAGCAGCGCTACGACGAGGACGACGCTCAGCGTCACTCCAAACATTCGACCTGAGCGACCGGTCATCGGTTTATCAGCCAATCGTGGAGTGTATTCGGCAGCAGAATCAGAATAACGTTCAAGAATGACGGACATTCACGCATTGTGCTGGAAGTGATAACGATGGATGAGCAAGATGAAGAAAATCGCGGAGAACTCGAGCATTGGCTCGATAGGCACAATCACAAGATGGAGTTGCTGAGAACAGTGACCTCTGCGCTCGCGGCATTGACGGGCGTATTCGTCTTCCTGAAGGTGTTCGACTTCATCTGAGATGTCACAACGCAGTGGCAACCAACTCAGGGTTTGTGAGGAATATCGTCAACCCGATACCGGCGAACATCATCATCCACGAACCGACCATCTTGATCATTCCAGTCGATCTACGCAGGAAATCAATCATGACCTGACGTCCCAGACTCACCATGCTGGTGACGAACACCATCAGGATGAGCAGCCCGAGCATCAGTGCCCCCAGACCAATCGATACCGAGTCACCTCCTAGCGTGGAGAGATAGATTACGAATGGAATCACAGCCGCTGCCGTACAATCTATGCTTGCGGCTGCGTAGCCAATCCCGTACAGATACATGTTGCGCCGCGGAGTGAAGGTCTCATCCGCCTCGGTCGTGGAATAACGGTCGACGAACCGCTGAACGAACCCCGTCAGATGAGCGGTACCTCCAGTGAGCATGAAGAATCCGAGAACCAGCAGCAGGATGGCGACACCCAATGCGATGTAGGTGATTATTCCAGAGCGAGCGAACGCCTCACCCATGGCAGCCGCGATTCCCCCGATGATGAGGAAGAAGGTCCACATCCCGATGCCCGAAAGAA
>CALCOR010000281.1 GCA_937897085.1 uncultured euryarchaeote
CTTTCGACGGTCGGCTTGGCTGTACTTCTGTTCGTCATTCTGCTGTTCGTCTCGGTGGTGATGTTCAGGCGCCCAGACGACCTTGAGGATGATCTTCTCGAAGAGGATGAGCCACCACCACCACCCTGGCAGCCCGACAAGTGGCCCAAGGGTGCCGGTCCGCCACCCGAGGTGGTCACCGAATCCTCGTCAGGCGAATCCTCTCGCCATGAGGAAGAATGACAACCGTGGCCGCGGTGCGAGCGCCGTCGCAGGGATTCCCGAGTGGTCAAAGGGGGCGGGCTCAAGATCCGCTGCTCAGCGCTTCGCAGGTTCGAATCCTGTTCCCTGCATCACTCCAAGTTGCTATCGTTATGCTGTGCTAAACCGCAATCTCTGTCATGGTATGTGCAATAGTCACGTTCAAACCAATCAGCAACAGAGAAGCGGGCGATGAGCGTCGCTGGTGACGATGGTGAACCATGGCTCTACCTCGATGATCCTGATCCAGATCCGGAGCCAGAATCTGTGGTAGAAGAGACCCCGGTCGCAGATGATTTGCCTGACAAAGAGGAGGAAGCAGAAGCTCCCACCGAATCCACGGATGAGGAGGAGCCTGTGGAGTTGGAAGTAGATGTGGCCGCGGAGTTGGTGGCCGACGGCGTCCACTCATTCGGATGGCTTCTCAAGGGGATGGACTGCCCCGACTGCGCGATGAAGGCGGCCCGTGCGGTCAAACGGCAGGCAGGCGTCGCCAAGTGCCAAATCAGCCCGACGGACGGCTGGGTGAAGGTCGACCTCGACCTTGGTGCAGCCAATCTCTCACGGACTTCAGGCATCCTTTCGAGCCTCGGGCACGATCCGGATGTCCCCTGGCACCAGTTGAAGGGCGTGTCGCAGATCGGTCTGCAGGACCGACATGGTGTAGAGCGGGGGGCGCTGAAGCGGCTTCTGCTGACAGCCCCTGGAGTGCTGCACGTGCGCTTCGAGGGCGAGCGTCTGCTGCTCCAGCATGCCGAGTTGTCACTAGAGATGTACGGTGAGATGGAGCAGGCGCTGGAGCGGATGACAGGCAGGTCACCCATATTGGTCGAGATCCAGCCTGACCGGCTGGAAAGTGACCAACTGCGACTTCTGGGTGCTGCAATCACGGTTCCGCTGTTGCTGCTCGTGCTGCTCCTGCAGTTCAGCGGCGCCCCTGCTCTGCTGGTGTCCGCGGTCGGGATGATTGGAGTGGTTCTCGGTGGCTGGCGGATGTTCCTCGAAGCGGTTGCCAGCCTGCGCAACCTAGTACTTGGATTCCAGGTGCTGACGAGCCTCGCGGTGATTGGCGCAGCGGTGCTTGGACACTGGCCAGAGGCGCTGACCGTCGTGCTGCTCGAGGCGCTCAGCGGTCACTTGGAGTCCTCCGCACTCCTACAGGCGCGTAGAGCGATGCAGGGCGGACTCGACCGCCTCCCCAGACTCGCTCGAGTGTTGCCTTCACCCGAAGGCAAGAAATCGTCGCTCGCATCCCTCTCTGTCACCTCACCCGGGACATCCCTGTCGATGGCTGCTCCGACTGGGGCAGCACACGAACCGGACGAGGTTCCCATCGAACTTGTGCAGGTGGGTGATCTGGTCGAGGTGCGTAGCGGTGAACTTGTACCGGTTGATGGCGAGATCGTTGAGGGTGTAGGTAGCCTTGACCGCGCCCCGCTGACTGGCGAGAGCATCCCAGTGCGAGTGACTGTGGGTGATGAGATCGAGGCGGGTCTCGTGCTCCGCCGCGGCCCGGTCGTGATGCGCACCAACGCAGTCGGTGACCAGACTCGCTTGTCTGGGTTAATCGACAAGGTGCATACCTTCCGTGACACCACCCCTCGACTACAGGGGGCAGTCGAACTGTTCACGCTCGTCTGGGTTCCAGTAGTGCTCGTCGGTGGAGCACTCGCCGCTCTGCTCATGGGGAACGTGATGGTGATGCTGCTGCTCTGGGTTGTAGCCTGTCCATGCGCGCTGCTGCTCGCCGCCCCGGTTCCACACGCGATGGCGCTCACCAATGCCGCGCACAACGGGCTGGTGGCGCGTGGAGGAGATGTGCTCGAGCGGGTTGCTCGTATCGACTTGGCATTGCTCGACAAGACCGGCACACTGACCCGCGGCGAGCCCAAACTGGTAGAGGTCATTTCCGCTCCAGGCCAGCGGCGTGAACGTATTCTACGCCTAGCCGCAGGCATCGAGGAGCGTAGCAACCACGCCTACGCCGCCACCGTGCGCCAACGGGCGGCCGAGGAGTCTCTGAAGCCGATGAAGGTGACAGGGATATCTGACGAGCAGGCGGGTGTCAGCGGACGGCTGAAAGCCAAGCAGGTTCGCTTCGGCCGCGACGACTGGATCGTCTCGCTCGGCATCGAGGTCCCAGAGCTTCTGGAGGCCGCCGCGCTCGAGGCGCGTGTCGCCGGGCGCGGCCTGTCCCTACTCACTGAAGATGACACCGCAATCGCACTGTTCGTCTTTGAGCATGACGACCTGCGCGATGGTGCTGATGAGATGGTCGCAGAACTCAGGCGACAGGGAATCGCCGTAGAACTGCTGTCCGGTGATTCACAGTCAGCTGTCGAAGCACTGGGCGAACGGCTTGGGATAGAGGCGGATTCCTGCCGCGGCGAGATTTCCCCTGAAGGCAAGGCGATCTGGGTTCAGAGACGCAGTCACGCCCGTCGCACGCTGATGGCGGGTGATGGATTCAACGACGCCGCCGCGCTGGCAGCCGCGGATGTCGGTGTGGCTGTTGGCAGCGGTGAACAGGTCAATCTGGATGCTGCTGATGTGCTCATTCCCAGCGAAGACCCGAGGCAGTTGTCCAGTCTCGTTCGTCTATCCAGGCGCACACGCATGATCGTGCTGGCGAACATCCTGTTGTCCTTCCTAGTTACCGTGACGTTGGTCTTCTCGGTGCTCGACGGATGGCACGCGAGCCTCGCTCTGGGGGTGTTCGTCCATGAGGCGAGTGCCCTGCTGGTGCTGCTCAACGGCATCTGGCTGGCCGACGCCGGCATGAGCCGTCTAGGGCTGCTGGGTGGACTGTTCGTCAGCCTCTGGAACGATGCGCGCGAGGCATTTGGAAAACTCTGGCAGCAGCGGCTCACTTCAATCCGTTGACGGATGGTGCGTTCGCGCTCGTCTTATAGCGGAGAGCGAGTGATTGCTCCCCGGAGGCAAGCACGGATGAGCAAGGTACGCGGTGACCCCCTCCGTGTTGCGCTTGCCCACCCCACCAGAGCAGCGTTGGTGTCGTCACTGAACGGTACTGCTGAGATGTCGACTGTACAACTACAGGAATCCACGGGTGTGACACGCTATCATCTGTATCACCACCTGCAGCAACTTGAGAAGGCCGGCGTCGTAGAGAATCACCGCACTCAAGGCCGCGCTCGCTGGTGGAGATTGACCGGACCGGTCGAGATTCCCGATGATGATGCCTCTGCCGCCCCCACCGCTGACCTCTCTGTCCTGCCCGACGAGATTGCAGAGCTCATCCGCGCAGGTGCAGACACGCATTGGGTCGCCGTCCCAGGCTCGGCAAGAGATGCCATCGCAGCCAAGAAACTGGTCGAGGCAGCCGCCGCTGAATGGGGGTTGGACCTCGACCTGCCATTCACGTTCACTCCGTCGGGTCTGCTGTTGGTCGGGCAGCCACGCAAGAGGTCATGAGCAGTCGGAAGTGTGTCAATGGGCAGCGATGGAGGCCCTCATCAAGTGGAGTCGAATGTGGCCCCTCCTGTGCTCAACTGTCCTCATTGTGACGGAATGCTACCACTCGGACTCGGCGAGATCGACTGCATTCTGTGCGGCTCGAAGGTTCGGGTCGAGCACGCAGCCACCCGTCGCCAGTGGCGCGAGGAGAATCTCGCTTGTCCCTCTTGTTCGAAGGTGCTCGTTGCCGGTGTCGAGGAGCGCCCGGCGCGCATCCGCTGCAGCTCCTGTGACAACGAGATCAACATCACCGCGAAGGCCGTCAAGGTCGAACTGACTTGCCCGGCATGTGAGCGCAGGCTGCGCATTCAACCCCGGCCCGGAAGCAGGGAGTTGACCTGCCCAGCATGTGAGGAGGAGTTTCGTGTCACCTTCTGAGGTGGGATGGCGGGTTATCGCATGCGGGTGCATAACAGAGGGTCGCATAGTCGCATAATCAGCGAGGTCAGCACCTGCTTATCTTATATGAGAAGATTCGACCACTGCTCAACTAGAGAGGTTGAAGCCTCTCAGGGGATGGGACCCTGACAGAAACAGATTCACTCGCCGATATCCGCGCTCGCCTTACTCGTCCTGGTGCGCCATCATCATCCGAATCAGTGCGCATCCAGTCGAATCTTCGCGGCGAGGGGGATGTGCGCTCGCGCGTTAGCAGGGAGCGCCGCCTGCGGCTCAAGGATCAGTCAGAGCGGCTCTCCGGCGCCAAGGGAGCGCTGACCCGGGCTCTGCAGATGGAGCATGACGAGACGCTCAGCCAACTTGAATCTGAGATGCGCAGCGAGATGGAGTCGGAACTGTCCCAGTTGGAGGCGGTTGCGCTCGCCCGCGAGGAGGAAATCCTGCGTGACGAACTGGAGATGCGGCTTGAGCGGGAGGAATCGAGTCTTCAGGAGCAACTCACCGTCGAGCGCGAACGTCGACTGCAGACTCGACGGCAGCAGTTGGTCGAGCAGCTTTCCGAAGAGATGGATGACGAGTTCCAGCGTCGCCGTGCTTTCCTCTCGGAGCGGATGGAGATCGAGGCCAACCAGCAGATGCAGAGCCAGATCACGGAGCTGGAAGAGTCCCTCAAGCAGGAGATGGAGAATCAACTTTCCTCAGAGGAGAAGTTGCAGACACAGCGAATCAAGGATGAACAGTCGTCCCGGCTGGCGGAGCGGGAAACACAACTCAGAGATGGAATCCGTCGACGGCTGGAACAGCAACTGCGCAGCCGATTGCGTTCTCAAGAAACACATCTGCGCAGTGAGTACGAACACCGCTCACAGCGCATGGAGGAGGAGATCGCCAAGGATCTCCAGGATGAACTCGAATCACGACTCACCGCAGAAACGGAACAACTCGAATCCAGGATGCAGCAGGATCTGGAACTCGCCATCGCTCGCAAGCGGGACGAGGTCCGCGGTGCGATCATGCGCGCGTTGGAGAAGGACTACGTCGATCGGCTGGCCGAGCGCAAGCAGCGTCTGCGCCAGCGCTATGACCTAACATTCACACATTCGGTCGACGAGATTGAACACGATATGTCGCTCGAGATCGATGAGGAACTCCAGCGTCGAATAGAAGACGAGTTCGAAGCCTACAAGCGCGCCCGCGAGGCAGAGATCAGCAGCCGGCTGTCTCTGTTCCGCCATGACCGCGAACTTGAACTGCGCACGCAGTTGGAGGCGTCGTTCGAGGCGCGCAAGCAGGAATGGATAGACCAACTAGAACACGAGTTCCGCACCCGCGAGTCCGCAGTACAGCGGCAGATGATGGCTGAGATAGACGCCCGCGTGCGTAACGAGAAGATATCTCAGGAGACCTCGCTCGACCTGCTCAAGGAAGAGACCTCGATGGAATTGGAGGTAGAGATGGAGGCCCGGCTGAAGGAGTTCCGCGATCGCAAGGAGGGTGAGGTCACTGATCAACTGGACCGACAACTCGCCAAGCGTGAGGAGATCATGCGCAACAAGGCGCTGATTGAGGTCCGCCGCCGTGAGTCAGAGATTCGGGCGGAGATCGAGGCGCAGTTGGCGGTCAAGCGGGCAGAGATCCGTGAAAGACTGGCGACTCTCGAAACCCGTGCCGAGGAATTCCGCCAGACAGCCGAGACCAAGATTCGTACTCAACTAGAGGTCGGCCTCGTGTCCGACGAGGACATCGAGGAACAGGAGCGCCTCAAGCAGGTTGAGGGGGAAGTCGATGAACTCGAAAAGGGCGACTCAGTGCTCTCGAGGCGAGAACGTTGGATGGGTGCCCTTGGTGGTGCGCGCGCCCAGATGCCAAGAACGGCTGCCGGGGCTGATAGCCCGGCCAAGCTAGGCCAGCCGACTGCGACCAGACTTGGCCAGACACCTGAGCCAGGCGCTCTCGCCACTCCTGCCCTTTCTGGAGGGTCACTCGCCCCAGTGCGCGCCCCAATCGGACAGAGGCCACAGCCGACCACAGCCGATGGCCCGGCCCGAATGGGCCCACTCGCTCCTGTGCGCGCCCCAATCGAACCACAGGTGGTCCCAGCCGCCCAGCCGTTGAAGACCGCGCTTCCAGCAGATTCGGTACCTGCTGCCGAGCCACCAGAAGTGGTTGCGGAACCGGAAGTCGAAGTGGAATCAACCCCCGAGCCCGCCACTGAGGCAGCGGAATCGACGACGACCACCCTGAGGGAGCTCGCTGGAGACTTCGAGGAATCGCAACAGGTCGCCGCACCGAAGCCCGAGCGGACTGGTTTCGGCATCGAACGGGAGACTGATCCCCAATCGGATGTCGAACTCACCGCCCGTGGTCCTCCGGGAGGCGGACGACTGGTCCGTGACGGACCTCGCCCGACCGTGGGCGGACCGCCAGTGGCTGGCCCGCCCGTGGATGAACCGGAACCGGAGTTCGAACCGTCCGCGATCATCCAACCTGTTCGCCGCCCGATTCTCAAGCCTCGAGTGGATGACGATGAGGAGGGCGAATCCGAAGAGGCTGTGCTGCGCCCGACAACCCGACGGGTACTCCAACCGACCTCTGAGAGGGCCACTCTGACACCCAAGCGAGTACTCGAACCGGTCGAAGAAGAGAGAACCGACGAGGACTCCGACTGATGCCTCAACAGGATTCTCGCCTGTGGAAGTCCGGAACGAGCGAGCGGGGCATTCATACCGACTGCAGATGTCAGCATCCACATGCGCAGAGCCGTGGTGCTGACCACTTTCCTTCTCTTGGCACTTGCCTTGCCCGCTGCGTATGCCCCGGCAGCCTCAGCCACCAATCTGGCTAACGCTGGATACATCGCCAACTTCGAGGGAAACGTCGTCGGATGGTGGCATACCAATGACGGTGAGACGATAGTCGTCAACGAATCGGGGGGAATCAGCGCCTTCTACTGGTCAGGCAATCAGGTCACCAACACCTGGGGTGATACCATCGATAACGTAACTGTGAACTGCGGCGCCTACTATGCAGTGCAGAATCGGCTGGCCTTGTGTACCGACATCGGAGTCCAAGTCTACTCCTCTGACCTCGAGACACACCTCTACACGATTGCGACCACGGAACCGGTGGACGCTGTCTCCTGGGATGGAGATGGTGATCTGTGGGTGGGACTGCGTACCTCTCGTAGGGCGATGGAATACACCGACATCACATTCACTGGATCACAGACGGCCCCCCACGCCGTCGGCCTATCCGCAGTGCTCGGAATGCCAAACGGATCTGTGGTGACCGCCGGACGCGACCTGGTGGTCCGCGTGCATGACGAGTGGGGCGTGCCATATGATAACCAGACGCTGATGGACATCGGCTCGGCCGTCTCTGGACTGCACCTGCTCGATAGCGGGAACACGATGCTGGTCGCTTCCGAGGGGGGCCAGTTCGTCACCTATACTCTCAACGGCACACTCTGGGAACTCGAGGAGGATGTCACCCTGAACCCGGGAGGAATCATCCGTACGGTGGTAGACATGGGTGACGGACGACTGGCCATGGGAACCCACAACGGACACCTGTATCTGCTCAATTCTTCCGACCGTCCCAGCGAACTCGCGCGCTTCTCCAACCTCGGAAACGTGGTAGGGGTACAGAAGGGTGAGGGGTCGTCCTTCCGCGTGCTGACAGCGGGCGCGAGCATGTCGGACGTGGTACTGTTCGATCTCGACAGCGACAGTGACGGCCATGTCGACACAGTTGATGACTTCCCTGATGATGCAACTCAGCACTCCGATTCTGATGGTGATGGCTATGGTGACGACCCGCAGGGAAACAACTCAGACGTATATCCCTTCGACGCCACACAGTGGTCTGACCGTGACGGTGATGGCTACGGTGACAACGTGGATGGTACCAACGGGGACGAGTTCCCCGACAACTACGATCAGCACGTGGACACGGATGGGGATGGCTACGGGGACAACCCACTCGGTCAGAATGGAGATAGATATCCCAACGATTCGACGCAGTGGAGGGACAGCGATGGTGATGGATACGGTGACGAGCAGGGAGGTAATTCTCCCGACGGTTGCCCCGACCTGGCTGGTAATTCATATGCCGACCGAGTCGGGTGCCCGGATTCCGATGGCGATGGCTTCAGCAATCCCCTCGAGGGCGACCCGACCTGCTCAGCTGTCAACCCGGATGGAGCTGATGCGTTCAAACTGGAACCCACCCAGTGGTGCGACAACGATGAGGACGGCTATGGGGACAACACCACCGGCGACAAACCGGACTTCTGTCCCAGCGAATGGGGCAACAGCACCCGAGCGGTGGCCTACGATTCGGTGTCGCAGAGGTATGGCACGGTGCAGCGCTACGGCTGTCCCGATAACGACGGCGATGGATACGAGGACAGCAGCGAGAGTCGTGAGCCTACCGACTTGACCACCAACAAGACCGAGTGGGTTGACAGCGACCAAGATGGTTGGGGGGACAATGCTGACTGGGACGACATCGACCCTGGTGTACGCACGCAGATGGAATACTGTCTGAAGCATCCGACAGAGTACTTCGCCTGCGATGGCCTCGACGTGCCGAACAACCAAACAGGCAACGCATCAGAACCTGAGGAGGAGATCGATGTCGGGGCGAAGCGGATGCAGTTGGTCAAGCAGTTCCTAATCTATGGTGGTGGGGTCGGTGCCGCCATCATCGCCATCATCCTGATCGTTTGGGGTCTTGTCTCAGTGGTGCGCACCGCCGCATCCAAGCGGCGCCCCGACGCACAGTACGACCATCAGGACGCCACCAAGGAACTCGAGGCTTCAGAGGAAGGAAGCGGGTACGAGACGCGCGGGGGCATCATAGAGGACAAGGCGTGGGATGACGAA
>CALCOR010000282.1 GCA_937897085.1 uncultured euryarchaeote
ACTCTTCGAAGAGCTCCCAATCATCCATGTCCGGTTTGCGGTACCACCAGACTCCCTGCTCATCCTCCCACCACTCAGTGCCGTCCTCGTCCACGGACACATCCGCCGACTCCTGTTCCGCCCCCGCAGCCTCTTGATCACGTCCTTCGTCGAGTGAGACGAACTCTCTGTCATCGAAGTCGGAGGTGTCCTCGTCCTCCGGATAAAAATCGTCCTCGTCGTCGTCGCGGCCTCGCCTGAGCAGGAGCAACAGTACGCCCATCAACGCCAGCACCACGATCACCAACAAACCGGCACCTATCCAGTATAGCACACCACCCTCCTCGAAGAATCCGAGCACCGTCTGCTCAACAACCACCGTCTCGTCATCCCAGACCGTTCCACTCACGAGTGTGAGCATCGAGGTGCCTTCGTTGACCATGTAGACCTCCCATACGCTGTTGCTGACCTTGGTCTTCACGTGCTTGTCTCCACCGGTGTCGAGGAAGGCGTTCTCGGGAACTTCGATTTCGTTGCCATAGGCGTCGAACGCCTCCGCGGTGACTGTGATGATGGTCTGCTGAGATACCGACAACGAAGGTGCTACGTGGATTACAAGCCGGTTCAGCATGGCTGAATCGACGGTTACTTCCCACCAACCGAACAGCCCGGTGGATTCGTTGGTGTACTTCAGCGAGTGTATACCCGTCTGATTGCCGTGCCACTCGGCTGAGCCCATTCCCTCGAGCATGGTCCAGTCGGCGGCATCACCGGTCCAGACGACATGTACTGCGAACATGTTGCCATCCATATCGGTGCCGTTGACATGCACCTGAAGGGCGTTGCCGGCAATGAGTTGGACACCGTTGGCATGGTGTGCGAGCACGAACGGAACACCGTGGGTGACAGTGATGCTCGCTACCTGTTGGTAGGGACCGGACATCGCGCATATCTTCCAGTCGCCAACCCCGCTCGCCTCCCAGATATGATCATTCGATTGCAACTGAGTTGTGAGTTCCGCACTCCAGTCGACGCACGAGGGTGGCAGACTCAGCGTGGTTGAGTCATCCCAAAGGAACCAACGCAGGATGTTTGTTGACAGCGCGTTGCCGTTGGCGTCGCGTGCTATCGGGTCGAGGTCGATGCTGTCGTCGGCAGTGATGTCGCTTCCATCTCCGCTGACGATGATCTCCGCCAACGGACCAGGTACGACTGTGAAGAGGATCTGGTCTGTCATCGCGTTGACTCCCTGGTGCATGTAGGTAGCCTCCACCGTCCAAGTTCCAACTATCACTGCCTCGAACACGGCGTTCGTGGGATAACCAGTAAGCCAAGCCGATGTCGAGCCCGGCTCGAGGATGTCCCAAGCATCGACGCTTGCGGGCCATTCGTTACCGCGCTGGTCGAACGAGTGGGCGTCGATGGAGAAACTCTGCCCTGAGGCCCTCTGCGTATCTGGAGTGGACAAGCGGATGCCGACCGCCTCACCGTGCATCACGCTGATATTGACGCTCGAGGTGATGTTCTCCAAGGTGACATCGACCCACTGCGGTGCGGAATTCCATGGAACCCAGCGCACTGGATCTTCGGCATACAGCGAACCGTTCGACCACGCCCATGCGGACAGGGGGAGCGTCACGTTCAGATGGTTGCCCCGCACATCGATGCGCACCGTGGTGAAGGTGACGTTGCCATCGGCTGTCAGTGAAGTCGTTGACGCATTCAGCACGAGGAGGTCAATCACCCCATACTCGGTCTCGACCAGCATGCTTGACGACATATTCAGCGAACTCGACACCGTCACGTTCCAGAACCCGACACCCCACGCGGAGTAGTTGGAGGTCGTGTCGTTGAAACTGCCGTTCTCCACCGTCCAACTGATGTTACCGGCGAGACCGGGTACCACCGCGTTACCGTGCTGGTCCCACGCGCTCCAGTCATAGTGGCATTCCTCCCCTGCTGCCACGACCGTACAGCCATCGATTGTCAGGTAGTCAGGAGCTCCCCCGACCACTGCGATTATGATGTTCAGGGTCTGGCTTCCCCAACTGGCGTTGATCCACTGCGTGCCTTCGCTCCAAGGGACGAAGGTAACGCTGCTCACAGGAGTCGTCATCGTCGTCCCCGGCAGCAGTGTCCCGTTGGTCACAGCCCAGGTGATCGTCTCGCCACTGACTGAGTTGCCAAACTGGTCGATCACATCTACGAAGAACGATGCCGTTTCGTCAGCGGAGATGCCGGCGGTGAGCGGCCCTCCAACAAGTTGGATAGGGGTGCCTGGAACCACGGTTATGTTGTGTTGGGCAGTGACCCGGCCGAAGCGTGCGGTGAGGGTGACGATACCCGCGTTGCGTGGGGAGAACAGCCCCGTGGATGACACGGTGCCATCCGTGGTTGTCCACTCGATGGACCCGGACAGGGGATTGCCGTCTATGTCCACGAGAGTGGTGCTCAACTGCACGCTGTTGTCGGCCGTGGTCTGGTTCGCACCGCTGATCAGGACATCGAACACGCTGGTGTAGTTGAGCATCAGGATTGGTCGATGGTTGGCGGATGTGGACTCACTGTGTTCGAATACCGCCCACGCCTGTGGCGTCTGTGAGTTCTGCTGCGGAGTGCCGACGAGCACGATGGAGAAGGTGCCGTTGACAGCGGCGCCGAGCGCACCGCTCACATCGAAGTTGACGAAGCCAGCACCTTGCATGGCGTTGATGCGCACCGTGTCCAGCGCGATGAGGCCGCGGTCGGTTCCGTCTGCGCCGCTCACATTCCAGGGGTGACCCAGAGCCGCCTGCTGCCATGTTGCCTGATTCTCGTCCAACCACGGATTCAGCAGAGCGTAGGCGGTGATGTCCACGTATCCTGTGTTCGGAGTCAGGATGTCATCCAGCCAGAGGGACAACTGGGCTGAGTGGACACGGGTGGAGGAAGGCAGCGGCAACTGTCCCAAGTCAACCTTCAGCAACCCGTTGCACTGTCTCTGGTTGTTCATCGGGCCGTCACAGCCCACTCCGACGCGCAACTGACCCGAACCGTAATTCATCGTCGTGTAGAAACTGCTGATGTGCGTATCATGCATCTGGGGGTGATTGAAGATGGGAGCGTCCGCTCCTTCCTGGTAGCGCGCCTCCCAGATGTTCGTCCCTATCGACGCTGTGTGCGGGTCACCGATGCCGAACGACCACGAGGCGCTCGTCGGACTCAGGACGCTGCCGTTGATCGCCTGAACGCTCCAGATGTACATCTCTCCGGCAGCGAGGTCGAATCCGGGGGTGTAGTTGCCCTGGCCGAAGGTACCCTGAACCGTCGAGTTCCAAGAGTGGAAGACCAGCGAGGATGTGGCGTTACTGATGCGCACGATGTAGCCGGTGGTGCTCGCGTCATACTGCCAGACGAGCATCGGCCGAGTCGGCGATTCCAGCAGATAGCCGATGTTCGTGTAGAGGACCTGCTGGTCGAACGGCGAGATGAGCACAGGAGTCACTGGCGGCTGGGTGCCGTTCACGTTGTCCACGTATTCGATATCGAGATACGGCCGCAGAGACGAATTGGAAGACTCGCCCGACGCGAACTGCAGATAGCCCGACCAGTTGTTCTTCATGGCGAGGTTCAGCATCCCGTTGTAGCCCACGCTGTTGAGCAGAGCGGCCACGTCCCATTCGTACCATACACCGAGCCCGCTGGCGGAATGTGTGGTGCTTGTGAGGGCGGTCGCGTTGCAGTTATTGACAATCGAGAAGGAGTTCCAAGTGTCGGTCTCGTTGAATGACGAGCAATCGTGCACGCTCACGGTGTGCACCCCAGTACCATAGTAGCCCACGCGGTATGCCCGCAACTTCGCCGAGGAGGCGAGCATGTTGGGTGGGAATGGCAGTTCCGACAGGTCGAACTGGATGAGACCGACCGCTGCGGCACCGGCCTGATTCGGACTGGAGCCGACCACGAGTGTCGTGCTGGTGGCCTGACTGACATCTCGCCATCCGCCGCTGGCGGAGTTCAGCCACGTGTCGGGAACGGTCGGAAGCGCACCGCTCTGCACGAACACGGAGCCGCGGCTCAATCGAACCGTATGATTGCCTAGCCCATCGTCGAATCCCTGATCTGTAGGAACCCTGAACGGCCCTGCGTCGGTCCAGTTGCCCACGCTGTCACCAATGATCGGCCTCACGCGCCAGTAGTGCCACTGGTCTCCCCAGACGACCCCTGAGGGAGAGGTGTAGCAGAGGTTCGGTAGGTTGAAGCTGCCGTTGTGGGATGAGGGGTCGCTCGAATCATACAGCCAAGTGCTGCCCGCAGCGTAACGAGAGGTGAGCGATGTCTGCACCTGCCACGAGGTGACGTTCGTCGGGTTCGGATGGATCCAGCACCTGCTGATCGGGTCGAGACCGGTCGGTCGCGGCTGATTTGGCTCCCACAGGGTCGAACCGGAGGCGGGCAGGGTTGACACGACATCGGCCGGTAGCCATTGCGTACCGATACGATGCGTGATGTTGAGTGCCGGACGATAGGTGGCGTTCGACGCTTCCGAGGAGTAGAACTGCTTGAACAGGCTCGTTCCGACAGGCCCCTCGAACAGCAGATTGAGGATGTCGTCGCCTCGTGTGCGCGCCGCCTGCAGCATCTGGGTGACGTTCCAAGCATATACGCCGGTTGTGGTCACGCTCGTCGATGACTCGATTCCACCACTGTCGTTGGATCCTTGTGCGCCTGGTGATTGCCAAGGGATGTTGACTCCGTATACGCCCCGCCGATTCCAGGTCACATAATCCTCAGCGTATGGCACCAGCAACGGAGATACTGAGACATCCATCGATGCGGAGGACAACCCACAATTGGACAAGCAGGTCAACCTGATCTCAGCATGCATCACTTCCCAAGGCTCAGGCACAGGCAGACTCGAGATGTTCATCATGAGCACGGTGACAGTGCGGTAGTTGGGGTTGGTCGTGCCTATGCTGCGCCCAATCGTCAGGGTGCTGCTGGCACCATTCATCACGTTCGAACTGAACGAATCGAGCGTCGCATCGGTAGTGACGGCGGGAAGCGATAGACGGGACACTGCGGAGCCTTCCTGCACGTGCAACGTGGCGTCGGTCGAGTTGATTTCGCTGCCCAGCTGCTTTGGAATATCGAAGTAGAAGTGTGTGCTGCGCGGACCGAGCATGTCATCCTTGATCGGTTGTACGAACCACCTGTCTATCGAGTTCTCGGAACGGGGAGTGGTGGGTGTGAACGAGAGGTTGGTCAGGTCGAAACCGGAGTCATGGCGTGAATCGTAGATGTCCCAGCCTTCACGAATACCGAGCCAGTTCGTGGGGTCTTGGTAGAAATACAC
>CALCOR010000283.1 GCA_937897085.1 uncultured euryarchaeote
CAGGTCGAGGTTGATTGCTCCGGCGCTGGTCACGATGAGATGCACCTCCCATCCAGAAGTGCACAACTGCTCCAGCAGACGCACGCCGTAGCGGGCCCCAGAAGCACCCGAGATCGCTAGAACTGCCGAAGGCATGCGCGGCACCACAGGCTCCACCTCCTTAGATGATTGTTCAAGCCAGTCGTCCGAGGAACTCGTCGAACGCAGCCAACGACTGCTGGAATTCCTCTGGTGAAGCGCCCCATCCGATTCGAATCTGGTTCGTCAGCTGCGGCGCGAACATCGTGCACGGTATCGCCAGCAATCCCAGAGGCTCAGCCACCTGTTCGATCGCTTGCTGGGCGTTACAGTCCTCCGGCAGCGCGATACAGCCGAAGATGCCGCTGGGCGGGGGAGTCCAATCGATGCCGTGTGCAGCCAGCACTTCGAGCAACAACGGTAGGTTCTGCTCTCGCCTGCGTCTGCTCAGAGCAAGTGGTTCGGAGAGGTGTGGCCAGGCGAGCTTGATCAGCCGTAGTGTCGGAATCGACATCAGCGATTGCAGATTATGCATGGCATGTGTGGCAGCGGAGATGCGTGCCGGCGAGCCGATGACCCAGCCGAAGCGCAGAGAGCCTAGGCCGTAGCACTTGGTCAGCGAGTTCACCGAAAGGCAGTGCTCACCGTAGGTGAAGAACGGGCGGTGTTCGGTAGTACCACGAGTCGAATCGAGGTAGACTTCGTCTGCAACTATGCCCACCCCTGCCTCGGCGCACGCGTCAGCCAACCATTGCTGGTCATCTGCCGTCATCATCCAGCCGGTGGGATTCTGCGGGCTGGTCGTCACCACAGCCGACACATCCCCCAATATCTCCGCCAACCCCTCTCTGTCGAGCAGCCACGGCCCGGTATCCCCGGTGTGCGCTGGCCCTCTCCAGAAAGGTACGACTTCGCAACCGAGCAGGCGGGCGAACTGTGCGGCGGGAGCGTACGACGGCGTCTCGACCGCCACACGACGGGGTGCACCATCATCGATCGCCGCCAGCAGCGCCAGCGTCAGGCACTGCGTCACGCCGTGTCCAACCACGACCCGTTCCGGCGCAACTCCTTCTCGGTCCGCCACCCAGACGTTGGCGTCGAGTGGTTCACCAAACTGGGCACAGATGTCATCGGGAAGCGACCCACCCGTCAGCGCGCTCCAATCCCACGGATGCTGGAATCCGGACTGCGTCAGGTCGTGTTCGACGCCGGCGTAGAGCCGAGGGAAGTACCAGCCGAAGTAGTCGACTGGCGGCACCGCGGCTCCCGACGCCGGCCCGCCGAGATTGGGCGACAGCGGGTGTTCCCGATCATCCATCAGGGGGCGCAGAGCAGTCGCGCCCATCAACGATGCGCAGGCTCAGCGCGAGCGGATCTTGGACAGCAGGCGCAGCAGTTCGACGTAGAGCCAGATGAGCGTGACCATCAGCCCGAACGCGGCATACCACTCGAGATGCTTGGGTGCACCGGATTCGACTCCGTTCTCGATGAAATCGAAGTCGAGCACGAACGTGAGCGCGGCGATGACGACCACGACCAGCGAGAAGCCGATGCCGATGAGTCCGTTGCCGTGCAGGTAGGGAACACCTCCGCCGAACATGCTGCTGATGATGCTGACCAGATAGATGAGCACGACAGCACCGATGGCAGCCGACATTCCGATGCGGAAGTTCTCGGTCGCTTTGATCAGCCGTGCTCGGTAGATGAGCAACATTGTGAGGAAGACACCGAAGGTGAGCGCAATCGCCTGCCAGACGATACCCTCGTAGGCGATTCCGAACATACCTGATATCGGCCCGAGGAACAATCCTTCGAAGCCGGCGTAGAGCGGAGCTGTGTAGGCGGCGTTCTTCTTGTCGCTGAAGATGGTGACCATAGCGAGCACCAACCCCCCGATGACACCGACGATCATCAACAGGAATCCGAGTCCAGGATTCTGCAGCAGCGTCATCCACGAGGCGACCGCGGTGATCACGCAGATGCCGAGCAGGATACCGGTCTTGTTCGCCACACCCTCGAGACTCATCTGGTTGTGGGCTTCACTCTCCCACGGGGCCTCGAAGGTGTTCTGATTCAATGCAGGGTTGCCCGAGCGGAACATGTCACCTGCTCCGTTGAGGCCCTTCTCAAACCTTCGCTTGCGCCAGCAGCCATGGTGGCGAGCCCACAGGTTCGTGCACATCACCCGCTGACCTGTGCAGAACATTCGCTGCCGTGGTGAGCAGCGCTTCTTCCAGAGCAACTCGAGTAAGTCCATCCCTACCCAATGCGGAGAGGCAGGTGGTCGTGCCAGGTTCCATGCCGCATGCAGCCAGTGATTCCACTCTTCCGGCCGGCGTGCCGTAGTTAATGGTGAAGCCGTGCCTTGACACCCACTTCAGGAATGCGAGTCCGATGCTCGCTACCTTGTGATTCGCAACCCATACACCCTGCATCCGCGGGTCACGACCGGAATCAACACCCAGGGCCGCGAGTGCAGTGATGATCCACGATTCGAGCAGAGAAGTCACCGAAGCAACATTCGCCTCACCGTCTAGATTCCACCTGAAAATAGGGTATCCGACCAGTTGTCCGGGGCCATGCCATGTGATTCCACCACCACGGTCTATAGGGGAAGTTGCATACGATTCAGGAATCACAACCCCATCCCTGCGCGCCTTGGGTCCGACCGTCACGATTTCGGGATGTTCGACCAGGATCAACGTGTCGGGAATCTCCTCTGCCAGCCGTGACTGCTGCAGTCGCAGCATCTCGGCGGCCACCTTCTCGTGTTCGACGATGTCGAGACGGAGTACGGTGAACTCCCTCAAGCGCTCACCTCGTATGAATCGCCTTGCCGAGCGACTTGAGTACCGCCTCGTGGAACGACTCGGTGAGCGTCGGGTGGGCGTGGACAGTCGCCGCCACGTCCTCGAGCACGGCGCCCATCTCCAAGGCGAGAGTGAACTCGCCGACCAGTTCCGCCATGTGGCTACCGACCGCCTGCACCCCGAGAATCACGTGGTCGGACTCGCGCGCTACAACGCGCACGAAGCCACCGCCCTTGTCCGCATCGAGAGTCAGGGCACGCCCACTCGCCGCCAGCGGGAACTTGCCTACGATGATCTGCTCACCAGCAGCCTCAGCCTCCTCGGGAGACAAGCCGACGCTGACGATCTCCGGCTCGGTGAACACGATGGAGGGAATCGCCATCTTGTCGAACTCGCAATCCTCTCCGGAGATGATCTCGGCCACCATCTCCCCCTGTGCGCTCGCTCGGTGCGCCAGCATCGGCTCACCGGTGACGTCGCCGATGGCGTAGATGCCGCGCATGTTCGTCTGACACTGTGAATCGATGGCGATGAAGCGTCCCGAATCATCGAGTTTCACTCCCATCTCGTCGAGGCCCCAACCAGTGATGTTGGCCTTACGTCCAACGGTCACCAGCACTCTGTCGAATGTCTCGGTAACGGACTTATCTCCATCATTCCAGGTGAGGTCGACCCCCGAGTCGGTCACCTCTGCACCTTCCGCAGTGCAGCCGGTGTGCACGGTCAC
>CALCOR010000284.1 GCA_937897085.1 uncultured euryarchaeote
CGAGAATCTTCATGATGTTCTCTTCGAGGGTCTCCAGCGGGGTGCGGCCGGGGCGACTCTCGTAGGTGAACTTCTGGGTTTTCCCGTGTGAAGCATGCTTCACGAACTTCACGCTCTTCGACTTGGTCTTGGAACCCTGATTGTATTCGCAATCACGGTTGGAGCACTTCTCGGATTTCACGACAACCTTGCCTTCGCTCATCTCTTTGGTGGTGGAATCGTACTCGACTTCGTGACTGTCGTAGGCGTGGGTGTCGCATTTGTCGCATATCATCTTCAGATTGAGCATCTCGCCCTTGCCACCCTTTCCGAACTTGACAAGTTCCACATCTACCCGGGTTTTCGCATTGACGTTCAATTCAGCGATCTGTGAACGGGCTTCCGCTGGAAGGTCCTCATCGTCGATGCCCGTAGTGAATCCGAGAATCGAGCAGATAGCGATGGTGAAGCGCGTCATGTCATTGATGAACTTCGCACCGCGGGTGGAACCATGCGTCTGCACGACAGCGTCGAGCAAGCGACCATCCTCTGCACCGATGCCGTTCTTGTCGATGGTCCCTGACATGATATTTCCATCGATGACCACGACATCCTCCTTGCTGCGGCTCTTGAAGCGCAGGCTGACTCCAGCTGGTATGAGCAGATTGAGCAGTTCTCGGCCCATGTATCCGGCAACTCCATCGTCGTCCTTCACCGGCTTCGGCAACTCTCCGGTCCAACCGATGGTGCCCAGCACTTGGATTGCCAGATGCGTCGGAATGATCCGATCTCCATGGGTGACCAGGAAAGCTCCGGTGATGTGATCGTGAATGCCACCGATGACGCTGCCGCCATAGCGTGGTGAGAGGATGTGCTCCTGGACACGCATCAATATCTTCGCCTCGGCACGTGCCTCCTCGGACTGTATGACGTGCAGATTCATCTCGTCTCCATCGAAGTCAGCGTTATACGGGGTGCATACTGCCAGATTGAAGCGGAAGGTCTTGCCCTCCATGACTCGCACTTCGTGCACCATCATCGACATGCGGTGCAGTGACGGCTGCCGATTGAAGATGGTCACGTCTCCGTCAATCAAGTGACGCTCCACAACCATTCCAGGCTTCGGATTGCCATCCAGATCGATGGTCGACAACCTGTCCTCCACTTGGGTACGCTCCTCCGTCTCCTCGCTGGTCGGGGAGCCGCAGTGAGGGCAGATGACCTGCAGATGTTCTGGGAACTCCTTGTCAGGATGGTTGTGTTCGAACTCCCAACGGTGTAGGATGACAGCACGCGCGTCGCCATCAGGCAGATTGTTTCCTTTCGCATCCTCTCCACGCAGGTTGAGGATGGTGGATTCGAGGTCAGGCTTCCAGCCAATCGTCTCGACCGTCCCGTCTGTCTTGCGGATCTTTTCCTCGACGATCTCCAACCCGGGCAGGAAGTTGGGGGCTGGCAGCACGCTGTTCAACGCCGGCGAGCGGCCGGGATAGGGCTCATCTCGCTCAATGTCACCGCCGTGGCATTCTGGATTGTGGCAACGGAATCCGGACCAGATGAACTTGGTGCGGTCGGTGATGCGCACGCGATGAGAATCGCCGCGCACGATGTAGTTCACACCTGGGTGGACATCGGGTCCGCGCAGGATCATCTGGCGCAACTGCTCACGGTTGCGGCTGGTCACACGCACGGGAACCGTCAGTTCCTTCGCCACTCTCCTCGGCACACCCACATCGTTGATGCCGAGGCATGGGTCGGGTGAGATGACCGAGCGCGCGCAGAAGTTGACGCGCTTACCGGACAAGTTGCTACGGAAGCGGCCCTCCTTGCCTTTCAGTCGCTGGGTGAGCGTCTTCAGCGGGCGACCTGAGCGGTGTCGTGCTGGTGGAATGCCGCTGGTCTGGTTGTTGAAGTAGGTCGTGATGTGGTACTGCAGCAACTCCCACAGATCCTCGACGATGAGTTGTGGCGCGCCTTGGTCGCGGTTCTCGCGCAGTCTCTGGTTGATGCGCAGCACGTCGACCAGTTTGTGAGTGAGGTCATCCTCTGAGCGGTCGCCGCTGTCCAACGTGATTGACGGGCGAACAGTAATCGGGGGGACCGGCAGCACTCGCATGATAGTCCACTCTGGACGGCTCGATTCCTTGTCCATACCGATGAAGATGAGGTCGTTGTTCGGGATGCCTTCGAGCCACTCGCGGATGTCGCGGGCGTTGAGCTTGTGTTCGCTCTTGTCCTCTTTCTTCTCCTTGAAGCCGGTGGGCTTGTCCAGCATGATCTTGCCCTGCTCTTTTTCGCAGTGCATGCACACCATCCTCTTCTTGTGACAGCAGAGTTTCTCAATTTCCTTGATGATCTTCTTGAATTCAGTGGAGCCGACCCCGTGCTTGATGATGATGTCGTGCACCTTGGCGCGGTAGTAATCCTGCTCAGACTTCTCATTGTCGTTGGGGTGAGTGCCCTCCTGCTCCTGTAGCAGCACCTTGTTGCAGGTGTTGCAGGTGGCTTTGAGGCAGTTCCTCACCAAGTTGGTGAACCCGACGTGCATCACTGGCAGTTCGAGTTGGATGTGGCCGAAGTGGCTCGGACAATCGTCGTGCTTGTTGCCACAGGTGTCGCAACGAATGCCGGGCTCGATGACACCCATCTTAGGGTCCATCAATCCCTGATGATAGGCGTGTCCGTCGTCCTTGTAGGTGTCTGCCGTCTTGACCTCGACTGCGCTCATGCGGCGTATCTCGTCAGGCGCCATCAGGCTGAACTTGATCGAGCTGATGCGCTTCGGTATCTTGGATGAGTCCTGTCTCTTCATCTGTTCACCTCCGGTCCGCCAGCTCGAGTCGCATGGCGACTCCGAGCGATTTCATCTCGTCGAGCAGCAGTTTGAACGCGTACGAGGTCTGTACCAGATGCACCTCGGCGCGGTCACCGTGCAGCGGGCTGACGTAGCAGCGCCGCCTCCAATCCCAGTAGGCGACGTGTCCGCTCTGGGCGCAGACGGCGAGTTCGACACCGTCGCTCTCATCCAGCAGCCTGTCCTTGATGACCATCGAAGCACCGTGGGCGATCAGGCAGTCGCGCTCCATCTCACCGAAGCGCAGGCCACCCTGGCGGGCGCGGCCTTCTGTCGGTTGACGTGTGAGAATCTGCACGCGGCCGCGGCTGCGGGCATGGATTTTGCCGCTCACCATGTGATGCAGCTTCTGGTAGTAGATGCAGCCGACGAAGATGTTCGCGGGATAGGTCTCGCCGGTCTCGCCGTTGATC
>CALCOR010000285.1 GCA_937897085.1 uncultured euryarchaeote
CCAGACCGTGCGCTCGGTATCGCACGCGTACACGTACATCCCTAACCTGGTCTACTATCCTGTGCTGCCCGATGACTACTGGCAGATGGAGAACGACGATCCTGCCCGACAGGATGTCTGGAACACCAGCGTGAACACGACCATCGCCTCCAATCTGGAGACCATCTACGCGCTGACCCTCGAAGACTTCTCTCCGAACATGTACGAACGTGACGCGGATGGCAGCATCACGCAGCTGCCCACGGTCAGTTCTGACTGCAGCGAATTCTCTGCGGCGGCCGACTCCGTTGGCCGTGGCTTCACGACCATCATGACGCTCAACCTGTTCGATCAGGAGACCAGCTACGAATTGGATCACATCTCGTCGAGCTGGGTCGAGACCTACGCCAGCCAGGACATGCTGGTGCTCGCTGAGCCGGCCAACGACTGGTGGTGGTACTGGCGCAACGACGCCTTCGAGGAGGCGACCAACATCCATGTGTTCGACATCTCGGATGTCGGTCAGACCACATACATCGCCAGCGGCCGCATCACCGGCACGGTGAACGACCAGTTCTCACTGTCCGAATACAACGGCGTCATCCGCGTGGCAACCACCGAGGACGTCTGGGGCCGCTGGTGGCTTGAGGATGGCGAGGAGTGGACCGGTCCCACGAACAACGTCTACACGCTGGCACCGACGGAGTGTATGATTCCGGAGGGATGCGAGGGCGATGATGAACTGCTGCAACTCGGACATCTGGGCGACATCGCTCCCGGCGAGCGCATCTGGTCGAGCCGCTTCATCGGCGACAAGGGATATCTGGTCACCTTCCGCAACATCGACCCGCTGTGGACCATCAACCTCTCCGACCCGACCAACCCGCACATCATGGGTGAACTCGAGGTTCCGGGAGTGTCCACTTACATTCACCCGCTCGGTGAAGATCACCTGCTGACCATCGGAATGGCCGGTGGCGAGGATGGTCTGGGGCTCGACTGGGGTAACACGCAGATATCGCTGTTCAATGTGAGCGACTTCTCCAACCCGACTCTGGCGGACGCGCAGCAACTCTCTCCCGTGGATGAGACCGACGAGAACTTCTGGCGCTGGAACTGGGGCTACTCAGAGGCTACCTACGAGCACAAGGCATTCACCTACTGGGCACCGGCAGAGAAGTTGGCCGTCCCGCTGACCACATGGCGCTACACCTATGATGAGCGGGTCATCGATGGGAGGACCTACACTTACTCTGGATACGAGTATGTCAGCCAGTTGGTGCTGCTGAACGTCGATGCCGCCAACGACAGCCTGTCGATACACGGAACAGTCGAACACTCCGACTTCTACAACCCTGATGGTCTGAACAGTTACTGGTATTCTGGCGACACCTCCATCCGTCGCTCGATCTTCATGGGCAACGAGAGCACGGGGACGTTCGTCTACGCATTCTCGTCCGCCGGCGTGACCGTGACCCGGGTGGACAACATGTCGCTGTCCGCTACGGTCGAGTTGCCCGGTCTCGAATCCAACGATCCGATCTACTACGATGATGGGGACACCGTTAGACCCGATGGAGAAGAAGAAGATTCCAAAGAAGACGACGGAGAAGAATCGTCGACCTCCCGGTAGTTGAGGCCACTCAGACAAGATTGCGAAACAATCAGTCGTCTTCGTCGCTGTTATCCGAAGGTGTACCGAGCAGTTCAATCTGCATGCGCATATCGTCGAGGCTTTTCTTCATCTCGAAGATCTCGTCCATTCCCTCGACGTTCTCCGCACCGCCGCCGGTGACGCTCACCCCTAGGAAGACGATCATCGCCCCGAGCATCGCCATCACCAGGGCGATCATGTTCGTTCCGCTCGCCGCATCCATCATTCCGAGTTCCGGCAGCAGCAGCCAAATCGCTCCCGCCACGAATATCAGCAGGCCGACCACGACCTGCCTGCTCTTCAGCAGTTCATCCATCATGGTGCCGTCACGTAGGCCTACGGAAATGTAGTTTCGGCTAACGACTTCAGCCGAAGCGCAGCGCGGTTCCGGTCTCATGACCGCCGACCAGCGCCTCGCCACGCAGCGGCCCATCCGCGCGTCGGCGATGCACCGGAACGCCGCCTACGACGGTCAACACAGGCCAGCCGGCGAGCTCGCGGCCGCGGAATGGAGTCCAGCCCACGGTCGTCCAGACATCTCCGTCCTCGATCACCCGCCGCCTCTCCATGTCCACGAGCACGAGGTCGGCGTCACCGCCCTCCTGCAGACGTCCTTTCCCTTCGATTCCATAGCAGTCGGCAGGCCCGGCACACATCCAGCGTGCGACATCGGAGATGGAGCAGCGCCCATCGAGCGCGTGGGTGAGCATGACCGGCAGTGAGGTTTCCACGCCCGGCATCCCGGCCGGCGAGTCAGGGTAGCCCAACCCCTTCTCCCCCAGGGTGTGCGGGGCGTGATCGGTGGCGATGCAGCAGATGGTGCCGTCGTGGAGCCTGCGCCAAAGGGTGTCACGGTCCTCGGCGTAGCGTATTGGTGGATTCATCTGCAGGCGAGTTCCCTGTTGGCCTACATCCTCGTCGGTGAACGTCAGGTGTTGTGGACAGACCTCCGTGGTGACCAGATCCCCGGTCCTTCCCGCCAGCCAATCGGCTTCCAGTCCACTGGTCAGGTGCAGCACGTGTAGCCGATGGTTCGACTCCTCTGCCATTCCCACCGCTTGCTGGGTCGCTAACAGCGCTGCTTCCGCGTCGCGATGTTCCGCGTGCGCGAGGACGTCGGTACGCCCGGAGAATTGCGCCGCCCGCGATTGCAGCCTCGCCTGGTCCTCGGCATGAACCGCGATGATGCCCCCGGTTCCCTCGAATATGCGCCTCTGCGCTTCTTCCTTGTCGACCAGCAGGTCACCGGTGCTGCTTCCCATGAAGATCTTGATTCCACAGATTCCGGGATGCGAGATCGGTGAATCTGGGGTTCCCACCGCTTCTTGGAGGGAAGCGAGATTGTCGGGCGTCGCCCCGATGAAGAATCCGTAGTTGGCGACCGATGTCCTGGCTCCAGCATCCAGTTTGGCGCGCATCGCCTCCAACGAAGTGGCAGCAGGAATGTTGTTC